>JAEENF010000278.1 GCA_016283605.1 Prevotella sp. | reverse complement strand
AGTCAATCACCCCTCCGCAGGAGATCTCCAACGTACGGTTCGACACATTATTTATAAATGCGCGGTCGTGACTGACGAGCACCACAGCACTCGACGACTGCGCCAGGAACTGCTCCAGCCACTGGATCGATTCGATGTCCAGATGGTTCGTCGGTTCGTCGAGCAACAGTACGTCTGGTTTCTGAAGCAGGATCTTCGCCAGTTCGATACGCATACGCCAGCCACCAGAAAACTCAGACGTGGGGCGTTCGAAGTCTGAGCGCAGGAATCCCAGTCCCATCAGCGTCCGTTCGATCTCGGCCTCATAGTTCTCGGCGCCTAGCATCATATAGCGTTCGTGTTCTGTCGTATATTTCTCAATCAGAGCCAGATAGCTCTCACTCTCGTAATCCGTCCGTTCTGCGAGCTCCTGGTTCATCCTGTCGATGCGCTCCTTCATCCGCGTGATGTCGGCAAAGGCCTTCTGCGCCTCTTCACGGACCGTTGTATCATCCTGAAGGATCATCACCTGCGGCAGATAGCCGATAAGACAGTCGGTAGGAACACTGACATTTCCTGCCGTCGGTTTCTGCTGACCGCAAAGAATCTTCAGCATCGTAGACTTTCCTGCCCCATTCTTTCCCACAAGGGCAATACGATCTTTGTCATTGATAACAAAACTCGCATCAACGAACAAAGGCTTCACGCCAAACTCCACTTTCAGTCCTTCTACCGATATCATCGCTTGTCTACGAAATTATAGTCTTTAAACTGCTCGGCTGGGAAGCGCAGCATTTCATCCGTAATCCCACCCGACTTAAAGTTCGAGATCTTGATGGTAGTCCAGATAAAGGCGATCTTGATACGCACCCTGATAGGCTCGTAAGTCTGCCGTTTTACCAGCGCATGGATCTCCTTGATACCCTTAGCCCCTTTCTTGGCCTTTAACGTCAGCATCAGACCTTCATCGTCGTTGGCTACGCTGTAGTCGAAATTCTCTGGCACAAACTTGAACTTGCTCGAATACTTGTCCGACTTATTGTTCTTGGCATCGTGGATCTCTACCTCCTTCTTCTTTTTCTTGATGGTGTAGACTGTCTTACCGTCATTCCAAGATTTCATCTTCGCATCCACAAACTTGCTCTTCTTGCCTTTATACCAGATTGTACCCCAGGTTTTGTAAAGCCCCGTGATGTTCACGTCATAGCGAAGGGCTGCCCCCTGTTCGCCAAAAACCTGCTGGTAGGCCTGATTGAATATCCGCTTTGCCTGTCGCTCGTTGGCATTCTCCTGAGCCTGTATGGGAACAAGCGTTGATAACAGCGACAGGACAATAATAATAAACCTATTTCTCATCAATTTTTCAGTTTCAGGGTGCAAAAGTACACATTTCTCGCGGATTATTCGTATTTTTGCAGCATAAATTAACGAATTGTATGGAAAAGAACATCTTCGCACGACTGATTGCCCAGCAACTCAACCTCCAGGAACGGGCTGTCGGCAACACACTTGCCCTGCTCGACGAGGGCTGTACCATCCCCTTTATCTCCCGTTATCGCAAGGAACGCACGGGAGGTCTCGACGAAGTCCAGATAGCGGCCATCAGCAACCAGTATGAGCGACTGAAAGAGATTCAGAAACGTAAGGAAACGATCATCAAGACCATCACCGACCTCGACAAGATGACACCCGAATTGGAGAAACGCATCACAGACAGTTGGGATGCCAACGAACTCGAGGACATCTACCTCCCCTATAAGCCCAAGCGCAGAACCAGAGCCCAGGTAGCCCGCGAACAAGGCCTCGAGCCCCTCGCCAAGATTCTCCTGCTCCAGCGTGAGCGCGACCCAGAACGCGCAGCCCTCTCTCAACTCTCAACACTCCACTCTCAACTTAGCGTCGCAGACGCCATAAAAGGCGCCCAGGATATCATCGCCGAGATGGTCAGCGAAGATGAGCGCAGCCGTCAGCAGCTCCGTGGTGCTTTCCGTCGTCAGGCTTTTATCACCTCGAAGGTGGTCAAAACGAAGGCCGATACTGACGAAGCCGCCAAATACAGCGACTACTTCGACTGGGAAGAGCCCCTCAAACGCTGTTCCTCCCACAGATTGCTGGCCATGCGCCGAGGTGAGAGCGAAGGCATCCTCCGCATCAGCATCTCACCCGACGATGACGAGTGCATCGAACGTCTCCAGCGCCATTATGTATATGGTAACACGCCCTGTGGTAAGTTAGTGGCCGAAGCTGTCGAGGATGGTTACAAGCGTCTGCTCAAACCCTCCATCGAGACAGAATTTGCGGCCCTCAGCAAAGAAAAGGCTGACGACGAGGCGATTCGCGTCTTCGCAGAGAATCTCCGACAACTGCTCTTAGGTGCACCTTTAGGCCAAAAGCGCGTGATGGGTATCGATCCTGGTTTCAGAACGGGATGTAAAGTCGTCTGTCTCGATGCTCAGGGCAATCTGCTCTGCCACGAGGCCATCTTCCCCCACCCGCCTGTCAACAAACGCATGGAGGCAGCCATGAGTATCCAGAAGATGTTGAAGAAATACCAGATTGAGGCCATCTCTATCGGCAATGGTACTGCCAGCCGCGAGACCAACGACTTCATCCGCGATGTCCTTGCAGGAAGATATGACATTTCATCCTCGCAACGCGAGGGAGAGGTGCCCCAGGTCTTCACCGTTAGCGAGGACGGCGCCTCCGTCTATTCCGCCTCGAAGATTGCCCGCGATGAATTCCCTGACGAAGATATCACCGTTCGCGGAGCCGTTTCCATAGGCCGCCGCCTGATGGATCCACTCGCCGAACTCGTCAAGATCGACCCCAAGAGCATCGGCGTAGGCCAGTATCAGCATGATGTCGATCAGACAAAACTCAAGATCTCCCTCGACCAGACCGTCGAGAGCTGTGTCAACAATGTAGGCGTCAACCTCAACACCGCCTCGCAGCATCTTCTGATGTACGTCAGCGGCCTGGGTCCTACCCTCGCCAAGAATATTGTCGATTTTCGCAAGGAGAATGGCGCTTTCACCTCACGCGCCCAACTGAAAAAGGTGCCTCGCTTAGGCCCAGCCGCCTTCCAGCAATGTGCTGGTTTCCTTCGCATCCCTAACGCGAAGAATCCGCTCGACAACTCCGCAGTCCATCCTGAGAGCTACGCCATCGTTGAGCAGATGGCCAAGGATCAGAACTGCACCGTTTCCGACCTTATTAATCATAAGGAGAAACGCGAGGCCATCGACATCAAACGCTACGTGACTACTGAGGTAGGTATCCCTACCCTCACGGATATCCTCAAGGAACTAGAGAAACATGGTCGTGATCCTCGTGAACAGATCGAGGAGTTCGAATTCGACTCGCGTGTAAATACCGTCGACGACCTCATCGAAGGAATGGAACTGCCAGGCATCGTCACCAACATCACCAACTTCGGTGCCTTCGTCGACATCGGCGTCCATCAGGATGGTCTGGTACATATCTCACAGATGGCCAATCGTCGTATTGCCCATCCCACTGACGTTGTCAAGCTCCATCAGCACATCCGCGTCCGCGTCATTGAGATCGACCGTCGTCGCAACCGTATCTCGCTGAGTATGAAGGGACTCAGTTAGACCTCTTATTCATGTAGATCACCACTCCGATAACGATCAGGGCGACTACTGCGATAATGTGTAACCAATCCATAAGTATGCAGTTTTAATTATTCATATAGCCTAAACATCCGTTCCATAGGCTGCCACTTCTCATCGCTTCGGGCCTCAGAGGAACAG
>JAEENF010000277.1 GCA_016283605.1 Prevotella sp. | reverse complement strand
GAGAAGGATAAGTTCTCGGAATTTACGTTGTTCATTCCGAAAGTGAAAAGTGAATAATTTGCTACCGCATAAACAAGAAAAAAGATGATTAAATTACTCTTAGTAGAAGACGACGCATCGCTGGCCTACATCGAGAAGACAGGGCTGGAAGATATTATTGGCGGGTATGAAGTGACGACTGCTGCCAATGGCAAAGAAGGCGTAAAAGCGTGGGAAGAGACCCATCCTGACGTCATCATCTCAGATATCGACATGCCTGTGATGAACGGTTTCGAGATGGTAGAACGTATCCGTGAGACTGACGGCAATGTGATCATCATCTTCACCTCGGCCCTCACCTCACCCAATGACGTGAAGGCCGGTTACCGTCTGGGAATCAACAACTATGTGAAGAAGCCCTTTGTGCCAGAGGAGTTGGATGCCCACATCCAGGCCCTGATGAAGATGCGTGGAGGTGCAAAGACAAAGAAGGAGACGAGTCATTACAAGTTGGGCAAATACACGCTGGACGCCGATCACGCCACCCTACGCGATGACAATACAGGCATCTCGCAGACGATGACCCAGCGCGAAGCACAGATTCTGGCCATCCTCGCAGACAACAAGAATAATGTGGTGCGCCGTGAAGCCATCCTCAGCCGTTTCTGGAACACAGAGGACGACTATTTCGCCTCGCGAAGCCTCGATGTCTTTGTGAACAAACTTAGGAAACTGCTCGCCGATGAGCCAAAAATCAACTTAAAGACTGTCCGCGGCGTGGGACTGCAGCTGATAGTGAATAGTGATTAGTGAAAAGTGAATAGTTAGTCGATGGGTTTGTAGGGTTCCATCGTGTGAATGATAAAATAGGTGCTGGGGATAATCAGGACACACCCCACGAAGAAACACCAGCCTGGAATGGAAACGCCCAACAGGCCTACCATCGCTACCCAGAAAATGGCATCGGCGATAATCACAGGAATGACACTGCGGCTGTACTCATAGATATAGCCCTCGAGCATCGCCAACAAAAAGGCTGGAACAAAGAGCATCGTAGAACTGAAAAGACCTGACGAGAAGCTCAGGACGGCCGCAAAGACCGGTAACACTATCTGTGGATAATGCTTCCACTGCAAAATCTCACGAAGTACGGCGCCAAAGAGAATCAAATCGCCCGTAGCCTCTATCAGAATGAGATAAGGCAATGAGATAAACGGATGTTCCTTAATCCAGAAATAAGAACTCCGGGTGGTCTCATTGGAATCTGCCAGAGGATTATACATCAGAAGATAGATTAAGGTGAGACCTACCATCGCAGGAATCAGCCATGCTATCACCTTCCAGCGTTGCGCCTTCGGAATACAGCCTGCATCGTACGACGCATAGCGAAAATGGAGAAAAACAATCTGAAGCACTACACACGCCAGAAGCACCACGACCATACCGCTGGAAATGAGGATGTCCTTCGAATCCGTCGTGCCAGCAACAGACTCGTTATAGCCATCCATGAATCCTGAGACGAAACCTACCAAGGCCCCGCCTATAAACGCCATAATCAGGCAAATGCCTAGCGCCAGCAGCAGATACATGAGTGCTTTCTTCATCTCTCTTTTCCTTTTCGGTTGCAAAGGTACGGAGAAATGCTGAATGTTGTATCAAAAAGAATGTTATCTTTAGGTTAAACTTTCTCTTCCGTCGTCATTTTCGGCTTTTTCGTACGCACTTTAAAGTGGTCGAAGCCTTCGCCATAGACACCAATGACGGCACTCTGCGAAACGAAAGCATGAGGATCGATCTCATTGATGATACGGAAGATAAGGTCGCTCTGACGACGCTTGGCCAATACGAAGAGCATCTTCACATCGCGACCGGAATAAAAGCCCTGGGCATCAATGACAGTACAGCCGCGATGGGGTTCACGATTGATGCGCTCACCTATCTCATGGTATTTGTCGGAGATGATAAAGAACTGCACAGAGCGACGCATGGAATTCACCACCTGGTCAATACAGAAAGCCGTCACGTAAAGTACCACATAACCGTAGATGACTTTCTCCCAGTCCTTCAGTACAAGGAATGAGGACGAAATAATCATCACATCACAGATGAGAATCACACGGCCTAAGGAGATGTCACGGTACTTATTCACGATGGCGGCAATGATGTCCGTACCTCCCGTAGAACCATTCGATGCCAAACCCAAGCCCACGCCAGAGCCGCAGAACACAGCGCCGATAATAGAAGCCATAAACGGCTCGTCGTGCAACAGATGACCGTGATAGTTGGCGCTGAAGTAAGTCGTTGCTACTGTCAATACCACAACGGCGAAGATGGTCTTCACACAGAACTTCCACCCAAGTACCCTCAGGGCTATCAGCAAAAGGATGGCATTGATGCCGAAATACGTCCATTGCACAGGGATGCCTGTACCCCAAAAGATGACAGACGAAATACCTGGCACACCACCCGTTGTGATATTGTTTGGCAACAGGAAAATGTTCCATCCGATACAATAGGACATCATGGCGATAAAGATCGTCACATAGTCCTTAAACTCATTCCAAAGCGAGGTTTTTGATACTCCAATCATGGCCTTTTTATCATTTTGGCTGCAAAGGTACATGTTTTTTCGGAAAAACTTCGTAACTTTGCAGGCAAAATAGAGATATAATGAAGAAATTGTATATTGAGACCTATGGCTGTCAGATGAATGTAGCTGATTCGGAGGTGGTAGCCTCTGTCATGCAGATGGCTGGCTATGAGAGCACTGATAACATCGATGAAGCTGATGCCGTATTCCTGAACACCTGCTCAGTGCGAGATAATGCTGAGCAGAAGATTTATCACCGTCTGGAGGCGCTGGCGGCCATTCGTCGTAAGCATCCTCTCATTATCGGAGTTTTGGGATGTATGGCAGAAAGAGCGCAGCAGGATCTGTTGGAGAATCATCATTGCGACCTTGTGGCAGGTCCTGATGCCTATCTCTCACTGCCAGACCTTATCGCACAGGCAGAGACGGGTCACAAGGCGATGAATATCGAGCTCTCGACCACAGAGACCTATAAGGACGTGGTACCGCAGAGAATCGGTCTGGGCCATAAGATCGGAGGTTTTGTGAGTATCATGCGCGGCTGCAACAATTTCTGTCATTACTGCATCGTGCCTTATACCAGAGGACGTGAACGCAGTCGCGATGTTGAGAGCATCCTCAGAGAGGTGCGCGACCTGAGAGATCGTGGATATAAGGAGGTGACGCTGCTGGGACAGAATGTGAACTCGTACCTTTTTAAGGAAGACAGGGAGACAGGGAAACAGGGAGTACAAGACATTACTTTCCCACAGTTGCTGCGAAGGGTGGCCGAGGAAGTTCCTGAGATGAGGGTGAGGTTTACGACAAGTCATCCTAAGGACATGAGCGACGAGACGTTGCAGGTGATAGCAGAGATGCCAAACGTGTGCAAGCATATTCATCTGCCGGTACAGAGCGGAAGTGATAGGATTCTGAAACTGATGAACCGTAAATATACCCGTGAGTGGTATCTGGACCGTGTGGCAGCTATCAGGCGTATTATCCCTGACTGCGGACTCTCAACGGATATCTTCGTGGGTTACCACTCTGAGACGGAGGAGGATCACCAGTTGTCGTTGAGTTTGATGAGGGAGGTGGGCTACGACTCTGCCTTTATGTTCAAATACTCAGAGCGTCCTGGCACTTACGCTTCAAAGCATTTGCCCGACGATGTGCCTGAGGAAGAGAAGATCCGCAGGCTGAATGAACTTATCGCCCTGCAGACAGAGATGAGTGCCATCCAGAACAAGAAGGATGAAGGCAAGGAGTTCGATGTGCTCGTGGAGGGCTTCTCAAAGCGCAGCCGTGAGCAACTCTGCGGCCGCACAGAGCAGAATAAGATGGTAGTATTCGACAAGAACGGGCATCATATTGGTGAGACGGTCCGTGTCCGCATCGTCGGCTCTACGAGCGCAACGCTGCTCGGAGAATGCATAATTAATAATGCATAATGCATAATAAGACATGAAGGAGTTTTTGAATGTACTGAGGCGGTTCGTGCCGCCATATAAGAAATACCTTGTAGCATCGGTGTTTTTCAACATCCTCTCCGTGATATTGAACATCTTCTCGTTTGCTGCCCTCATCCCTATCCTGCAGATTATCTTCAAGACCGGGGATGGCGAGACAGCAACATCGCTGATGGCCTGGGACTGGACCAATATCCAGGACGTATTGATGAACAACATGAACTACTACGTGAACGGTATGATTGCAGACTGGGGAGCGACAACGACATTGCTGCTCATCGGACTCTTCCTGGCGGTAATGACCGCATTGAAGACGGGGGCCTATTTCTTGTCGTCGGCTACCATCGTACCCATCCGTACAGGAGTAGTAAGGGATATCCGCAACCAACTCTATCAGAAGATCAACGCCCTACCTCTGGGATTCTTCTCTGAAGAGCGCAAAGGCGACATCATTGCAAGAATGAGCGGCGACGTGCAGGAGATAGAAAACTCCATCATGTCGTCATTGGAGATGCTCTTTAAGAATCCTATCCTGATTGTCGGTTACTTCGCCATGCTACTGTTCATCTCCTGGCAACTGACGCTCTTTACCCTCATCATAGTTCCCATCATGGGTTGGTTTATGGGATGGGTTGGCCGTAAGCTGAAGGCACAGTCGGTGAAGGCCCAGGCACTCTGGAGCGATACGATGAGTCAGGTAGAGGAAACGCTGGGCGGTCTGCGTATCATCAAGGCCTTTAATGCGGAGGAAAAGATGAACAAGCGTTTCGACAGCATCAACTCTGCCTATCGCAACGACATCATGCGAGTGAACATCCGACAGTCGATGGCACACCCGATGAGTGAATTTCTGGGTACGGTGATGATCGTGATCGTATTGTGGTTCGGAGGCGTACTGGTGCTCAACAACCAAACGCTCTCAGGACCTATCTTCATTTATTATATGGTGATGCTCTATTCTATCATCAACCCCCTGAAGGAATTCTCGAAAGCCAGTTACAACATTCCTAAGGGTCTGGCCTCGATGGAGCGTGTAGATAAGATTCTGATGGCTGAGAATACGATTAAAGAGCCTGTCTATCCCAAACGTTTGCCAAGCTTCGAGCACCAAATAGAGTTCAGGAATGTGAGTTTTGCCTATCGGCAAGGAGACAAGGAGACAGGACAATTGATATGGGTACTAAAGGATATCAACCTCACGATTCCTAAAGGCAAGACCATTGCCCTCGTGGGACAGAGCGGCAGTGGAAAGTCAACGTTGGTGGATCTGATACCCAGATACTACGATGTCCAGGAGGGCGAAGTGCTCATTGATGGTATTAACGTGAAGGATCTCGGTGTTCACGACCTGCGGAAACTGATAGGTAACGTGAATCAGGAGGCCATTCTTTTTAACGACTCTTTCCGCAATAATATCTCCTTCGGCGTAGAAAATGCCACTCAGGACGACATCGAGGAGGCCGCAAGGATTGCCAACGCTTACGACTTCATCATGGCTTCAGAGGCTGAGTTTGATACGAATATCGGTGATCGCGGCGGTCGTCTCTCCGGTGGTCAGCGTCAGCGTGTGAGTATTGCCAGAGCCATTCTGAAGAATCCGCCGATCCTGATTCTGGACGAAGCTACTTCAGCACTGGATACAGAGAGTGAACGACTGGTACAGGATGCATTGGAGCGGCTCATGAAGACGCGTACGACGGTAGCCATCGCCCATAGGCTCTCAACGATCAAGAATGCTGATGAGATCTGCGTACTGCACGAGGGAAGGATTGTGGAACGTGGTACACATGAGGAACTGCTGAGTTTCGACGGATACTATAAGAAGTTGCACGACATGCAACAAGTCTAGAGAACTGAGAGTTTTGAACTGAGAACTGAGAGGTATGATTACCAGAGAGATGAAGAGCGTTAAAGACTTTTATAGGCGAGTTTCATTTCTAATAAAGGTTTACCTTTGGACGGTGATGGTGTTCATCATCGCAAAGGTAGGTTTTATGCTCTGTTGTAAGAATGGGCATGAGTTTACCTCGGGCGATGTGTGGCAGGTCATCACTCACGGACTTTCACTGGATCTCTCTACTGCGCTCTATGTCCTCATCATTCCTTTTCTGCTGACCCTCGTCAGTGTCTGGTGGAAAAATGAAAAGATACTGAGGTGGAGCCTCCGCATCTATTTCATCATCATCGCCATCGCCTTTGCACTTGCCTTTGTGGCTGACACCAGCCTCTATCCTTTCTGGGGATTCAAACTTGATGCTTCGTGTCTGCAATTCCTCGACACGCCTGGCGATATGGCTGCCAGCGTATCGACGGGCTATCTGCTACTAAGACTCGTCATTCTAGTCATCATAGCCTGGGTAATTTATAGGGGATATCCGAAGGGTGGAATAGCGGCAGGAAACTCTCAGTTCTCAGTTCTCAGTTCTACACTTGAGACTGCTTTTTACATCATCTGCATACCTCTTTTCGTGATTGGCATCCGTGGGGGACTTGATGAATCGACAACCAACGTTGGACAGGTGTATTATTCACAGAACCAGTTTCTCAACCACTCGGCTGTGAATCCTGTATTCAGTTTCCTCTCCTCTTTCGAGAAAACGGCCAACAATATCGTTGACTATAATTTCTATACTGACGACGAGTGTAACAAGCTGATGGAAGGTCTGTATCCCACTACTTCCGTAGATACAGATACTCTACTGACAACAGAACGTCCAAATATTGTCATTGTTCTGATGGAGAGTGCAGGTGACTTCCTGTCAGATGTCATGCCCAACCTTCAGCGGTTGAAGACAGAAGGCATCAACTTTACCAACTGTTACGGTAACACTTGGCGGACAGACCGCGGGACGGTCTGCACCTACAGCGGCTACCCCTCATTTCCCACATCGTCGGTCATGAAGATGCCTAAGAAGACCTATCTCCTACCTAGCATCGCCTCCAGTCTGCAACAGGAGGGCTATCACACCTATTATCTCTATGGGGGTGACATCAATTTCACGAATATGCGCAGCTATCTGATTGCTACGGGTTGGGAGAAACTCACATGGAAAGCCGATTACAACAGCGAAGAACAGAACTCCGCTAACTGGGGGGTAAGAGACGACATCACCTTCGGTACGCTCTATCAGCAGATCACCTCGATGCCTCAGGACGAGCATTACCTCATCGGCTTCTCCACCCTCAGCTCCCATCAGCCGTGGGATGTGCCTGTGAAGAAATATGAGGAAGAAGTCCCCAACGCCTTCTATTATCTGGATCAGTGTATCGGTGACTTCATCAACAAACTGAAGCAGACACCACAATGGAAGAATCTGTTGATTGTCTTCCTTCCTGATCATAGCATTGACTATGGTCGCTATACAGAGTCAGAACCTCTTCGCAACAAGATTCCACTGGTATGGACAGGTGGAGCCGTTAAGGCACATCAGGACAT
>JAEENF010000276.1 GCA_016283605.1 Prevotella sp. | reverse complement strand
CCGCTCTATTGGATCAAAGATCCTCAGGTTCCTCTGACGGAAAGCGCTTTCGGTCATTTCGACGATTTATTCCAACAGATTATTTAGCAGACTGTCAGCATCAATGGTCTCGTTGATGATTCGCTTCGGATAGCTGTATCCTGAAGAGAGCACATCCCGATCCTGATGATAATAAGGTGTGCGAAGACCTGAGAGATGGAAGAGCAGCTGACAGACATTATCGAGCATTGCCCGTCGTGAGGTGGCTTCCCGGAGTTGCGTGATATGTTCAGGATGAGTGGCTGCATATTTATCGGAGCACCAAACGACGAATGGCACCATATATTGCCATCGGAGTACCTGACGGGGGTCACTGCCCATGTTCCAGTCATCGCGTCCGAGGTTCTCACGGTAGTCGTAGACTTCTTCACCATGATCGGACAGGTAGACGACAATGGTACTCTCATGGGCATAGAGATTGATAATCTGTTGGAGTACGTAGTCGTTATAACGTGTGGCATTGTCGTAATGTACAATGTCCTCTCGCATGTCTTCAGTAAGCCAAGACTCCTGACGGAAACTGAGACTATCCTCATCATAATAGGCAAAGTCTTTCGGATAACGGTAATCGAAACCGACATGCTGTCCTAGAAGATGGAAAAGCACCAGTCTCTTTCCACTCTCCTTTTCTCCTTCTCTCCTTCCCTCTTTCCTCTTATAATACTCCACCAACTGTCCGTCGAACTCGAAGGTACTATCGTTGGTCTCATGGTAACAGGCCTTCATGATTTGCGGATGATAGAGGTAAGTGTTCAGGGAGTAAGCAAAAACAAAACCCATATCGAAGTTCTTCTGGTTATCGTACATGGCCACATGGAAACCGTTCTTCTTATAGACGGCCGTGAAGGGCGGTGCCGAAGACCAGTCTTCATGATGCCCCAGGCTGTTGCAGCTGAGTAGGTTGCGGATGACGCGCGTCGTCTGGTTATAAGGACTCACCATATCTGTGAAGACAAATAATCGACCTTCTTGTTGTTCGTGACTGAGGAAGGGAGTGGTCTGCAGAGGATAACCGTAGATGGCTGCGTGCTCACGGATATAGGATTCACCGATGACGACGATGACGTTCAGCGAGTCATCGTTTGTGTCCTGGGGGAGAACTTCTATTTGTTCTGCCAGTCTGATGACTCTCGACATCTCTTTCTCGGCGATGCTCATGTCATAGAACGAGACCACAACCTTGGTGACGAGGTCATCCGGATTACGCTGGTGACTGCGCCACTCATCTACTTGGTTCATCTCCTCACACTGAAACAGTTTGATGTAGTTATAACTGAAGATGATACCTCCGACCAAAAGGATTACCGCTATACTCTTGAGGATCTTTGTGGTCTTGGGACCCTTGCACCATTGATTAACTCTCAAACGGCTCTTCTCTGCGATGATATTCAGGACGATCATGCCAGCGACGCATAACGGGACTTGCCAGAGACGGGGCTTGTCGAGCATGGATTCCAGGAATTCCTTACTCTCGCGGGCATTGGTCTCTACGAACAACGTGATGACATTGGGTGAGATATTCATTCCGAAGATCCATTCGAGTACGATTTCCGTGGTGAAGAGTATATAAATAATGATATATGCCAATGCCTTCACAATACGGCTTTTGCATAAGGTGACAACAGAAACCAGAAGGTAAGCGTGCAGAAAGATGAGCATCCAACGGGGAATGGGGTTCTTTGTCACAGATATCCAACCTATCAGTACGATATAGGCCAGCATCAGCGGCCATTGTTCTACGATGGGTTTCATCAGGTTTACTTCCTTTATCTTCATACGCGGTTGGGGCTTAGGGCAAAAGACGGTCTTGTGTCATGCGTTCCATATACTGTTGGATAATGGCCTTCAGTTCACGCTCCATCTGCATCGGCTGCCTACCTACGAGGTTGTGCTGCATCAGCGAGTCGTTGAGCGCATAGAACCCGACGGTCTTCTCACCGTCGAATTGCAGGACATGATCTTGTTTCACATACTGGTAAACACCATTCAGATAGTTCACGGCCCACGTGTCTTCTGTTGCAGTATTCAGCAGGTCGATGCCGAAGGCGAAATAGGGCTTTTGGTAATGAAGCATTCCCATCAGGGTCGGCAGAATGTCAATCTGTTGGGCTATCTTGTCTTGTATCTCAGGCTGTCGAACACTCTCAGGCTCATAGATGATAATCGGTGAACAGAATCCTCCAAGGTCGGTCTGATACTCTGCATGATCAGAGAGGTTGGTGTGGTCGCTAGTCAATACGAAGATGGTATTCTTGAACCAGGGCTCTTTACTGGCCGTCTCGAAGAACTTACCGATAGCCATATCCGTATAACGGATACATTTGTGAATCACGATGCCCTCTTCTGGATAAGCCTCTTTGTATTGTTCCGGCACGACATAGGGATGATGACTGCTGGCGGTGAATACGGCCGTCATGAAAGGCTCCTGCATCTCCGACATCTTCTTGGCATAGTATTGCAGGAAGGGCTCGTCCCAGATGGCCCATGTACCATCGAAGTCTTTCTCGCCCCCAAAGCGACGATCGTCTTCGTAGTCCTCACGTCCGTAATACTGTTGGAATCCAGTGGCGCGGGAGAAAGCCAGGAAGCCCATCGACCCTCGCTGTGCCCCATGGAAGAATGCTGTCTGGTAGCCTTCGTCTGCCAACAGTGATGCGATGCCGCTGACGTGGTTCATAGAGGCAGGTGTCAAGAAGAAGGGCTCCACAAACATCGGAATGCTCGAGAGGATGGAAGGCATCCCGTCGATGCTTTTCCGGCCATTACAATAGGAGTGTGAGAAGGTAGTGCTCTTCGCAATCAGCTGGTCCACGTAGGGGGTATAACCCTTGTAGCGTCCTCTCTCCAACGTCTTATTGAGCGCACCTATATATTCCCGTCCGAAGCTCTCGACAATCAGTACCACCACATTCTTCTTTGTCATAGGTATGGTGTCTGTTAGTGTATGGATAGGACTATAGACGGCCTCAATCTCCTGAGGATTGTTGAAATATTCAGGAACCACAAACACATCTTTTCCGATAGTGCGATAGAGTGAGAATGGGGTGTTCAGTACCAATGCAGCCTCGATAGGACGATCCACATACTGATTGGCATTGCTAATGGTGATAGGACGTACAGCAGTGGTAAAACCGCCTCGGATGCCTGCTACCACAAGGGGTGCTACAGCACAGAGCGAAAGCAGCATTGCCAGGTCATAATGCCACCAGCGATAACGGCTGTTCTCAAGTCCTGACTTACGGTAAAATCTGTAGAGCGACCAAACCACTAAAGCGAAAATGAGTACCAGATAAAAGTGGCTGACGGTTTCCTTGAAGAAGATCGAACCGAGGTTCCCTTCATTCGAGAATTCGCTGAAGACCGTCGTTGTCGTTCTACGCATAGTGTACTGGAAGTAGACGCTGTCGCAGAGATCCACCACGAGTGCCAAGGCGTTGATGATCACAAAGACCCATCGGCAAACCTGTTGGTAGAGGTTGTTCTCCTTACGATGCCAGGGCAAAAGCATCAGTACGATATATGGGATATTTGTGACGAGAATGGCAGAAGTGTCGAAGACCAGTCCGCCTGCGAACATCTCACAGAGATGGGTGAAGGTGAGCCCCTGCTCAAAGTAGCTGAAGTTCACAAGCAGATAGATGATACGTGCCAGGAAATATACGACATATATCATCAGCAGATTGCAGATGGTTGCTGCCAGAGGTCTCAATAACACATTTACCTTTCTCATCTTCTAATTCTTCCCTTTCTCCTTCAGGTCCTTTGTCGTGGCTTGAAGGATGGCCTTTCCCATTTTTACCAGTCGTGACGTCTCACTACTCTTGTTGGTCATAACCTGCTGCGATTCCAGATCGTATGCCATAAATCCCGTACTGTCTGTCAGCGAGAACCCATTGTTGAAGTTGTGTGTGGCAAAGGGATACCTGTAGGACTTGCTCAGTATGTCACGACTCCAAAGGAAGTTGTCGTGTGGTAATCGCAACTGTGCCAGCAAGGTGGCAGCAAGGTCTGTCTGGTTACAGAATGTGGCGATGTCCTGATGTGCCTTAACGGCTCCACCTGTCCATACCAGTGGAATCTTGTTGCGAAGAGGTTCTGACTCTGTATAGCGACCATAGTCAATGCTATGATCAGGAAGGAAGACAATCAACAGATTCT
>JAEENF010000275.1 GCA_016283605.1 Prevotella sp. | reverse complement strand
CGTATGTCCTATCAGCGGAACCCGCAACTGGACGGATGTGCGTCAGTTCAACCTGATGTTCTCTACGGAGATGGGTGCTTCTGCCGATGCTTCGATGAAGATCTACCTGCGTCCTGAGACCGCTCAGGGTATCTTTGTGAACTACCTGAACGTCCAGAAGACTGGTCGTATGAAGATTCCTTTCGGTATCGCCCAGATCGGTAAGGCTTTCCGTAACGAGATTGTGGCTCGTCAGTTCATCTTCCGTATGAGGGAGTTCGAACAGATGGAGATGCAGTTCTTCGTACAGCCAGGTACTGAGCTGGAGTGGTTCCCGAAGTGGAAGGAGACCCGTATGAAGTGGCACCAGGCTCTGGGCTTCGGCGCTGAGAACTACCGCTTCCACGATCACGAAAAGCTGGCTCACTATGCCAACGCTGCTACCGATATCGAGTTTAAGATGCCATTCGGCTTCAAGGAGGTGGAGGGTATCCACTCTCGTACCAACTTCGACCTGAGCCAGCATGAGAAATACTCTGGCAAGAGCATCAAGTACTTCGATCCTCAGACCAACGAGAGCTACACGCCGTATGTCATCGAGACCTCTATCGGTGTGGACCGTATGTTCCTGAGCATCATGTGCCACGCCTTCGAGGAGGAGAAACTGGAGAATGGCGAGACTCGCGTAGTCTTGAAGTTGCCTGCAGCGCTGGCACCTGTCAAGTGTGCTGTGATGCCGCTGGTGAAGAAGGACGGTCTGCCTGAGAAGGCCCGTGAGATCATCGACCAGCTGAAGTTCCACTTCAATTGTCAGTATGACGAGAAGGACTCTATCGGAAAGCGCTATCGTCGTCAGGACGCTATTGGTACCCCATACTGCGTCACCGTCGACCACGACACGCTGAACGACGGTTGCGTCACCCTGCGTTTCCGCGATACGATGGAGCAGGAGCGTGTGGCTATCAGCGAACTCAATGGCATCATCGAGGATAAGGTGAGCATCGTAAGCCTGTTGAAGAAACTACAGTAAAGAAAACGACAATGGGTATGTGTTATTTAAGACAACTGAAACAACTTAGACAACTTATTGTATTAGGTTGTCTCAGTTGTCTTAGTTGTTTTTTATTCTCGTGCAGTTCTGAGAGTGAGGTGGAGAGTGAGTGGCATGATTGGCAGGAGCGCAACGATGCTGCTCTGGCACAGTGGGCTGCTGACGGCTCACTGAAAAAGATCAAGTGCTACTCAAAGGATGCCTCAGTGGCAGGAAAGAACAGCGACTATATCTATGTGAAGGTGCTGGAGGAGGGTAGTGGTACGGAATCGCCCCTGTTCACAGACACTGCACGTGTGGCTTTTCAAGGCAGGCTGATTCCTTCGAAGAACTATCCTGAAGGTTTTATGTTCACTTATACCTATCTGGGCAGTTTCGACTGGCGTACGATAGGTATCTCAGACGGTGTTTCATGGAAAGACGGCTTTTCTACAGCTTTGCAGAATATGCATATCGGTGATCGCTGGCTGGTCTATATCCCTTACGACCTGATGTATGGTGCAGGTTCTGATACGGGTTATCCTGCCTACAGCAACATGATCTTCGATATCGCCCTCGTAGACTTCTGGCATCCTGGTGAGACACGGCCGGCCTTTAGGTCACGACAGAAATAAATCCTTATATTTTTGAGCCTATGCAGAAGTACGCAGATTACATCAAACGGATAGAGATCGACTCGCTTTGGAGCGGGAAGAAGCATATCGTGTGGGAGTTGAACCGTCAGGTGAATATCCTGAGCGGTATCAACGGTGTGGGTAAGTCCACGATATTAAATAAGGTGGTCAAAAGCGTGAATACCAACGGTGACATCATCAATCATCTGTTGAAAGGTGTACATATCGACGTAGAGCCTGCTGATGCCACCCATATCCGCTTCGACATTATCCGCTCGTTGGATTCTCCCATCCTTGATAACGAGACCCTGAATCTGGTGGATACACGTATACGCTCAGCCCTTGACTTCCAACTCTATCATTTGCAGCGGAAGTATCTTGATTATCAGGTGAACATCGGTAACAAGATCATTGCAGAGCTGCAGGCTGGACATGCTGATGCGGCACAGAAACTGTCGGAAAAGAAATGCCGTTTCCAGGATATGGTCGACGACCTGTTTACGGATACGGGGAAAAAGATCGTGCGTACGGAAAACGAAATCCGTTTTACTCAGATAGGAGAGATCCTGGTTCCCTATCAGCTGTCAAGTGGTGAAAAGCAGATGTTGGCTATCCTGTTGACGGTGCTGGTGGAAGATAATCAGCCCTATGTGCTCTTTATGGATGAGCCAGAGGTCAGTCTGCACATCGAGTGGCAGAAACGGCTCATAGACCTCTGTGTGGAACTGAATCCCCATGTACAGATCATCCTGACCACCCATTCTCCTGCTGTTGTGATGAACGGATGGATGGATGCTGTCACTGAAGTTACGGATATTACGGTTTAGACCATCCAGGTCATCTAGCCTGTCTGGGAATGCCCAAGAGACTCAAGGATAATATCAACAGCAGCTATTTCGAGGCGGCGAATGCTCTGACTTCGAAGAAAGCGCGACATAGGATTGTGGCTTATGTCGAGAGTTATGACGATATCTACTTCTGGCGTACTGTGCTCAGTGAGTTTGAGGATGACAAGCGCTATTTTGAGGTGATGTTACCCTCGAAGATCAACCTGACGCGTGGTAAGAAATCCGTTCTGATGAACTTCCTTGAAGGTGAGCCGTTGGGTAAGGATATGATTGCCTGTGTAGATGCAGACTACGATTATCTGATGCAGGGTGCTACACATACCTCCCAACGCATACTTGAGAGTCCCTATGTCTTTCATACCTATGTCTATGCGATAGAGAACTATCAGTGTTATGCACCTTCGTTGCATAATGTCTGCGTATCCGTGACGCTGAACGATCATCGTATCTTCGACTTCAGCGAGTATTTCAGACAATTCTCTGAAGCGATATTCCCACTGTTCGTGTGGTCGATCATGCTTTATCGTAACGGCAATTACTCGAAGTTCACGATCTCTGACCTTAACCGTATTGCTGATCCTGGCGGCTTTAATGTACAGAATCCCCTGCCGTCGATCACGAAATTGAAACGTAAGGTATATACCAAGGTGAATGAACTGCAGCGCATATTCCCTGATGCCAAGGAAGAATACCTGAAGACCAAAGAGGATATCAAGGCATTGGGCGTAACGGCACAGACCACCTATTTATATATACAGGGCCATCACCTGTTTGACACGGTGGTGTCGCCTATCATGTCGAAAGTCTGTAATCTCCTCCGTCAGGAACGCCAGAATGAAATCTATCACGCTGTTGCACATAGAACCCAGAAGCGTAACGAGATGACCTGCTACGAGAATTCGTTGCAGGACATCAAGGTCATGTTGAAGAAGAACACGGGTTATATGATGTCGGAACCTTTCCGCAGGTTACAGGAAGACGTGCGTCACTATCTTCAGACGTAAGTCTCGAGGAACTTGACGGCGCCTTCAACCTTAACTTCCTGAGTCGTAGCAGGCAGCAAGACCGTATCCCCCATCTGGAACGTGATCTCCTCATCTTCGCAGATGAGTTTTCCCTGGCCTTTGACGGCAATGAGGATGACAAACGAATCCAAATCCGAATAGTCGAGCGTCATGGGTTCCGTCAGATCATAGACGGCTGTTGTGAAGTGGGGACACTCCACCAACTGCACACCCTCATTTTCCTTGGGCTCGTAGCCAGCTCGGTAGTTAGGCAGTACCGTGTAGTCGATGCTCATGGCAGCCTCTTTTGTATGGAGTTCACGATAGTTGCCATTCTTGTCCTTGCGCTTGAAGTCGTAGATGCGATAGGTTACATCAGAGGTCTCTTGGATCTCTGCCACAAAACAGCCAGAGCCAATGGCGTGGATGCGCCCTGCAGGGATGAAGAACACGTCGCCCTCCTTTACCTCGTAGCGAGCCAGGGCATCGGTGATGGTGTCGTTCTCCACCATCTCCTCATACTCCTCAGGTGTGATCTTCTTCTTCAGGCCATTATAGAGCATGGCCCCTGGTGCTGACTCCAGTACATACCACATCTCAGTCTTGCCACGAGTCTTGCCCAGGCGATGGGCCGTCTCGTCGTCAGGATGTACCTGGATGCTGAGATCCTGGCAGGCGTCGATAAACTTGATGAGCAGGGGGAACTCATCGCCAAAGCGCTCGTAGTTGTCCTTGCCAACGAGTTTCTCCTTTTGTTCGCTTACCAGCTGGTTAAGACTCTTGCCTTTGTCTTTGCCGTTGGCCACAATGGTCTCGTTGCCTTTGACGCCAGAGATTTCCCAACTTTCGCCGACAGCCTCCATCTGGGTGTCTAAGTGCTTGAAGGGGATGATTCGGTCTCCTCCCCAAAGTGTCTGTTTTAATTGTGGTTCAAATATATACATTGTTTTGGTATTTTTATTCTTAATTTTCTTTCCAGAAGCTGCGTGTGAAGAGCACAAGCACAGTCAGGATTTCCAAACGTCCCATCAACATCAGTAGCGAGAGGGTCCATTTGATGTATTCAGGCATTCCAGACCATGTGATGCAGGCTCCGATATCATTGTTGAGTGAGGGGCCGATATTGCTGACGCAGCTCAGTGCGATGACGATACTGTTGATGGTGTCGATGCCAGAAACAATCATGATAGCTGCCGTCACGAGAATCATGAACATGAAAAGCGTGAAGAAGGCGAAGAGTGATACGATTCTTGACTGTGGCACACTCTGTCCGTTGATCTTTACAGGCAGCACGGCATTAGGGTGCAGACTCTGT
>JAEENF010000274.1 GCA_016283605.1 Prevotella sp. | reverse complement strand
TTCTATAACCTCATCAAGGCTCAGAAGCAGTTGTCGTTTGAAGATCTGATAGAGGCGATAGAGAAACTGATTGTTATCGATATTTGTCTGGACTCCAAGGATAATCCTCAGTTGATCTTCGAAAGCCTGAACTCGTGTGGTAAGGATTTGGAAGAGGCTGATAAGGTGAGGAATTATCTGCTGATGTCGGAGAAACCCGATATTCAGGAGACGTATTATTATTCTTACTGGAGTAAGATTGAGAAGGCTACTGATGGCGAGCCTACAATGTTTATTCGTGACTACCTTACCATCAAGCAAAAGGTTATCAGCAAACTGGAAGATCTCTATTTCGACTTCAAACAGTATGATGAGGAGCATAGCATTCCACGTGAGGAACTACTTGCTGATATGCTGAAATTTGCCCGTTTCTATAGAGAGGCTGGTAAAGGTGAGACACAGAGTGCCAAGCTCAATAAGAAGCTGAAACAATTGGCAAGTATAGGCTCTAATGTCTGTATGCCTTTCTATATGATATTCCTGGATTATGCGCGTGAACATGAGTTGAGCGAGGATGTGCAGTATCAGGTGTTTGATGTCATTGAGAACTATTGGGCGCGTCGTATTATCTGTGGATGGCCTGCAAACGTGATGGCTAAGACATTTGCCCTGCTGCATAGTGATATCATGCGTATCTACAAGGAGCATCAGAAACGAGGCAAAGAGATTGAGGTGTCGTATGCAGAGGTCATGAAGTTTGTACTCCTGAAGAAACAGGGTACTGGTGTGTTCCCCTCTGATACGAATATCAAGGAGAACTTCCCGCAGAGACAGATATACAAACTGCCATCAAGTTATCGTACTTTCCTTTTTGAGCGTATGGAGAATCTTGATAGCAAGGAGTATGATGATGCCATTATCGAGAAGATGAACGAAGGTAAGATTACCATCGAGCATATCATGCCTCAGCATCTTTCGCCTCAATGGAAGCTGGATCTTGGCCCTGAGGCAGAAGATATCAAGGAGAGGTATTTGCACACGTTTGCGAATCTGACGCTCTCTGGTTATAATCAGGACTATAGTAACAGGGCTTATAGCGAGAAATGGGGCGGATATACTTATACGAAGAAGAATCGTGATACTGGTGCTGAGACAGAGATCACTGTGTATGGCTATAAGGATTCTGCCTTTAAACTCAGCAATTATCTCAAGACGCATACCCAATGGACAGAAGCGGAGTTGAAGGAACGCGGTGAGATACTGATGAACAATTTCCTAAAGCTATGGCCAATGATTTCTTCTGATTATGTACCACTAGAGAAAGAACTGGAAATCGTGTCTTTGGATGATGATGATATCGAACTGACGGGTAGGAAGATTGCAGGATTCAGACTTCATGGTGAGCGTCATCCGGATATCGTTTGGAAGAACTTGCTAGTGGATGTCTGTAAGTTGCTCTATAAAGAAAAGCCTACAGAGATGCTCTATCTGGCCACTAAGGAGTTGAACCTGCATGCCCATTCCAATGAGAATTATAGCTACGTGGCTGATAACTGTTATATCTGGTCATCGAATAGTACCAGGACTAAGCGCGCGATCCTATTATATATATTTAAGGAGATTGGAATCTCTCCCTCAGAACTGGAAATAGAACTGGTTCCTGAAAGCGATAGCGACGCCACGCTGTTTGATAATATGGATGACTATTAAACAATCAATAGGTTAGCATTAATAGGTTAAGATTGTTTATCCGCTGCACCATTTGAGAAAATTGTGTGGCGGTTTTTTTGTCATGTGCACAAGGTTCTTCGACGAGCGAAGCGGCAGAGCCGAGCGCCTGACCCTCTGTGCAAAATTTAGTCCCGAAATTTTTTCGGGACCAAAACTCAATTTTATTCTGTCATCCAATTCTCAATCTTCAGGCCTGGTATTCGCTCAAAGTGCTTAACGTTGCCAGTCACCAGAATGAGATCTTCTTCGAGGGCTGTCGCAGCAATGAACATATCCATGTCGCCAATACGGAGCCCTTGCTTTTCGAGTTCCCAGCGTATTTCTCCGTATTTACGCGTATACTGTATAGGAAATCTCTCGAAGAGTTTGGAAATCTCGGAAACGTCGTTGAAATGTTTCTCTTTGCCAGACTTGAACGCACCAAAATAAAGTTCTGCCAGCGTTATGTTAGAAATCTTGCAGTTATGCGTCCCAACTTCTCTGAGATGTTGGATCACACTTGGACTTTTCTTAAGCAATGCAATGCAAATGCATGTGTCGAGGAGATAGGTGTTGTGTGTACTCATAATCACCAGGTATCTACATCCTTAACCATTTCTGCACCCTGTCGGAGTTCTTCTGCGACAGTCATAGCATCAGCAGCGCCTCCGAAGTCGCCACTGAACTTCTTTAATGCTTCATCCAGACGAGCATTATCATCCTCAGCCGAGCGGGTTTCCTTAGGCATAATCAGCTTGTTGGCCAGCCACTCACGATCGCTCTGCGAGAGCGAAAGCCCCTGCAGATATGCCCACAAATTGTTTAATGCAAATGTTGTCATAAGCCAATTATTTATTGATTCCGCTGCAAAATTAAGAAAAAACTCCGAATAAACAAACAAATATGAAAAAAAACAATCAAGTATAACAAGGCGA
This sequence comes from Prevotella sp., assembly GCA_016283605.1. GTDB lineage: Bacteria > Bacteroidota > Bacteroidia > Bacteroidales > Bacteroidaceae > Prevotella. The sequence continues at coordinate 5,211 of JAEENF010000274.1, read as the reverse complement.
CGGTTCTTCTGTTATAACGTAAGGACCCGTCCTTTTTTCACAAAAATCAGCCAAAATTTTGGGCTGAGTAAAAATATATCATAGCGGTCATCATGGCGTTGATTGTCCCCATAGGCTCTGTGAAATGCCCCAGCGCACATGGCTGTGGGCTGGGGCACGAAAGAGAAGAGAAACTTTTGGTAATGCTCAGGGGAGCTTGGCCATGTTCTCGAAGTAATCACGATATTCCTGACACGAGAAACTGGGACAGTCTTTGTGGACGCCTTCGAGTTCACAGTGGCCCATGATCTTGGCATCGGGATAGTCGACCTTCAGTGAGCGGAGGAGTGCGATCAGAGCAGCGCGCTGTGCGGGAGTACGCGTGTCGGCTTTTCGCCCTTTCTCATCCAAACCGCCTTCATAGCAGATGCCGATGGAGTGGGCGTTGTAATGACGGGCGTGCATACCGACTTCATTTTCGTCACGGGTCTGATAGAGCTGTCCATCCTTCTCAATGTAGTAGTGATAACCTACGCCTTTGCCGTGGAAACGGGCGTTGTGGCAGGCACGGAGCATATCGACGGTGAAACGCTGATTGCTGCGGGTGGCACTGCAATGGATGACGATGAGATTTACTGTACGCATGACTGAACGGCCATTGTTCCCAGGACACTTGTTATCACTGTGGCGATGAATCTCAGCACCTTGGCAACGGTGCTCCAATTGACTTTAATCATAAGCAGTTAGGTTTAGTTAGTTCTGATCACCTTCCTCGTTGCCACTGTCGCCAGAGTTGCCACTCTGAGACGAACCACTGTCGTCACCATCACCACCTGTGGTGGGCTTCTTGGGCTTGGTCTCTGAGAGATCCTTGACGTTCATGAAGGTGGCCTTCTTCTTCAGCATCTTCGAACTGAGGTTGTTCACATCGGTGCGACTGGGAGCGAAACAGAGGTACAGACCGTTGATGTTGACACCGAGGTTGAAGTCCTTCTCCTCGTTGGCACCGGTTGATTTGACGCTTAGATAGAACACACCGAGTTCGCCGAACTGGACCTTCTTGCCTTCGAGCAGCTGTTCGAGCATACAGTTCTGAAGCTTGTTGGCGACACCGAGACAGACATCCTCGCCATAGACTGAGTTGTGCTCAGACATGTGCTTACAGAGTTCCTGGTAGCTCATGGTCTTTGAGGAGACTACACGGCCGTACCACTTGCCGAAGGACTTGCTGTCCTTGATCTTGTTTTGGGATACTTTGATAAATACAGGCATAAATTTTAAGTGAAGAGTGAATAGTGAAGAGTGAAAAATTTGCTACCGCGCGACTCGCATTTTCATCAACTCTGCCAGAGCGTTTCTCTGACAATGCAAAGGTACGACATCCGGGAATGGCATTGGCGGGTTATGGCGGGTTAGACATACAGAAAACACAGATTTCACGGATTTTTGAAGGGTATTTCTGTGACTCGTACCCAATGCCCCTCAAAGAAGGTGGTCATCTGGAGTTCCCTGACCAGGTTCTTGTAGATAGGACTCATCTCCATCACTTCCTTGTCCTGAAGATTCTGGGGCAGGTCAATGCAGTAATCTTCACAGATATACTTCACGGCCTGAGGAGGAAGCAGACGGGCATTAGGCAGGACACCCATGGCATCGAGGATGTGACGACGGGACCGGATATACCGGCAAAAGGTACGGTCTGATACACCGGCCAGTCTGGCCAGCTCTTTCTTGCTGATGAACTTGTGCTTGTCGTAATAGTTAATCATATGGATTGGGGGTTAAAAAGTGGCACTATTCGAGGGGAATTATGGCACTATTCGGGTCGAAAAGTGGCTCTTTGATAAAGTCGAGGATATCGATGCATCGTTCCTTCTGATCCTCGGTGGCATGGTCTTCGAGCGTGGTGTCGACATGGAGGTCGAGGTCGTAATGGCGGAGGGTCTGGTCGACGAGGTCTTCGAAGAAAAGGAAGGTGGACTGCGTCGGATCAGTACGGGGATAGATAGTGACGGTCTGGCCTTCAAGTGGGGCAAAGAGGTCCGGGAGCAAATGAGAGGTCGTGGCATAGGCGAGCCAGATGGACTCCGGAAAAAGCTCTGAGAGGACTACGGCCGAGGCTTCCGACTTAACGATAGAGAGAGGAAGTTCGGCTCTTGAGGAGCCGGGCGAATCACAGGGGACAGTCCCTCTGATCTTCGCTGCGCTGCTATCATTGGGACAGTCCCCATGATTCACCAGATGCAGGCCGAAGAGGCAATGCTGGACCTGCCAGGAGTCGAGTAGGGGCTCACGGGCTTTGAGGAGGCTGGAGATCCAGGTGCTGCCGATATGGGCATCGAGGGGCTGGAACATATCATCGATCATCCAGAAGATGGCCTTGCCATTCTTGGACTTACCGAGGTGATAGCGCCGGGCTGCGTGGTGCATCTGTTCGATGGTCAGTTTGCCGGCAGCAATGAAAGGCTCAAAGAAGTCGAAGTCATCAGCGCGACAGGCTTCAACCATCGGCATCGAGGGCAGTATGAAATCTACCTGACGTCTGATGTCAGAGGCTTGAGGCCGGAGGGCCTTGAAGGTGTTACAGAATACTTCGTTCCACTTCATAGACACAAATACGGATTGAACTTTTTCAACGGCTGGCGGGCCTTCAGGCTTAGCCCCTATATATATACATAGCCCTTTTTTATATAAATAAAAAGGGCGATATATAGGGTGGGGCTGCCTAGTAGGGTGCGGCCTCATCATTTTCAGTGAAAGGGATAGAGGTTTGCTCTGGTTCATGCTGCTCTCGACGTTGTTCAGCCTCATAGGCAAGGATACGCTGGCGCTGCTCAGGTGAATTGAGAAAGAAACCCTGTTGTCTGTAGCCATCCTTTCCTGGTACGAGGATATGCTGTTCCACAGCTTTATCCTTGAGGTGATAGTAATACTGTCTATCCTCAATGTTCGAGATATCCATTGCCACAGCCATCAGTTGGTTGAAGCGCTTGAAGGAATAGCCCTCCATCGCATCAGTAAACAGTTTGACAAGATCCCAAGGGATTTCCTCGGGAGTAACGGGAACTTCCTGATCGTTCCCTGAGGAGATGATATAATCCCGATTTAACTTGGCCATATCAACCTCAAACTTGGGTTTGTCAGAGTTTTTCTTGTTCTTTGATGCAAAACGGCCATTGGGTTCACGAGGTTGTTCATCAGGCTTCTCACAAGGGCATGGCAAGGCGTTTCCGTCGAGCCGATAATAGAGATTCTCTTCGTTACGTTTCATGCGCGACATCACATGTTCCACCTTGAAGGTGTCGGTATTCGGAACAATCGCACACGACCACACCTCGAAGGCCTTATTTGTCAACTCTGTTCCAATCCACCCTCGCATATTACGGTCGGCGTCACTTTTGTTCTGATGAAGTACATCCACGATACAGCAGTTGAAGGTCTGGGCGAGTCCCATCTGATCCTCCACTACTGATGTTGCCTGCGTGCCATCATTGATGTCGGTGATGAGGTCTTTCACGCCATCCACAATCACGAGGTTTGGCTTCAGTTCCTCAATGGCCACAGCCAGTAGCTCGCGACGCTTCTGCCAGCCAATGCCTCGGACATTAAAGACGAAGAACAGATCATTTACGCCCTCACCATACTCTGCAAGCGGTATAATACGCTTGACGAGGATTTGTTGGGTACTCTGTGCGCTCTGTTCCGTATCATACCACAACACTTTGATGGGTTCTTCCCGGATGCGCTCCAACCCGAGCACATTCTTTTTGAGGCAACAGGCCATGACAATCGAGAGGAAAAGTGTCTTCCCGCTCTTTGCCTTACCCGTGTTGGCCACGAGTTCTGAAAGCGGGAAACACTCTGTACCATTCATTTTGAACAGGAACTCCATGGGTGCCAGCTCTGTTTCAGGCGTTACCCTGTATTCCATAAGTTCATCATGAGGCGTCAGTTTTTTCGTGACCTTTTGAGATGCAGCATGACTCTGCTTAGACAAACTGTCCTTGACTAATTTAAAACTCTCTTCACTCATAATATTTATGCGGTTTTTATAATAAAATCGAAAAGATTTCGTTAATAAAATTGGTGCCTTTTGAATAGACGCCATAAAGGTCGTTAATTTCCGGCATACCGCAGTACCGCCTATAGGTAGTACTAATGTTAAAAGGAATCGAGTTTTTTAAGCCTTCGGGCTAAATGTTTAAAATAATTTAAGGTTCAAATGAAAGAAAAAGTTCAGACGTTGCAGGAATTCGGAGAAGTTCTGCACGAAGTGCGCAGCGAAATGTGCTACGCCACTGACCTCCTGGCTTCCGACCTGAAAGCCAGCAAAAGTTTGTTCGGGGGAGTCTGAACAGGTAAGTCCCACAACATCGAACACTACATCCGAGTGTTCCGTCACCTTTATGCTGAGGCCCACACCGACGCCCAGCGCCGTCGCTTAGACGCCGCCCTCTACGCCCTGTTCCATCCTGGGTGATATCTCTAAATGTTGTCTATGACATTGTCATGTTTTTGTCCTTATCTATGAGGGCCAGGACTTTTGTCTTTGCGACCTTATGCATCTTGATACAGAAGTAGATCAGGACAAGGAAACTTATTCCTCCGATAACGGGATTCACCAGGCCACAAGGAATGCCATAGCTGTAGTGCCGGTAAGACTTAAAGGAGCGCAATGACCGAAATTGCGATTTTTGGACATGCGCATTGGTTGTTAATTGGCGATATAAGTGAAATAATGAGCGGAAAAGTTGGTTCTTTTGGAGTTTTTGTGTAGTTTTGCAGCCAGAAATGTTTTTATGATGGTCGATGGAATGAAAAAGAAAGATGTGGCATTGGCGCTGTCGAGTGGTGGCGCGCGAGGACTGGCACATATCGGGGCTATTGAGGAGCTTGAGGCTAACGGCTATAGGATCAGTTCGATAGCGGGGTGCTCGATGGGAGCGCTCGTCGGTGGTGTCTATGCTGCGGGCAAGCTGGAGGAGTTCCGTGATTGGATGAAAACCATCGACAGGAAGAAAATGCTGGAACTGACGGACTTTTCGTTCTCACTGAATCATATCGTCAAGGGGAAGCGCATCATCGAAGCCATCATGGAGTTTGTACCAGATATGGCTATCGAAGACCTGCCGATACCATACTGCGCTGTGGCTACTGATCTGAAGGCCGGAAAGGAGGTGGTGTTCAGCAAGGGCAGCCTGTTCGAGGCTATCCGTGCCAGCATATCGCTGC
>JAEENF010000273.1 GCA_016283605.1 Prevotella sp. | reverse complement strand
CGCCACCCGTAAAGCCAGAGAAGTCGAAGCCGCCGAAAGGATTAGCTCCGCCAGCTGCTCCAGCACCGCCAAAGGCATCAGCCTGACGCCACTGTTCACCATACTGGTCGTACTTCTTACGTTTCTCCGGATCGCCGATGACATCGTAGGCCTCCTGTAACGCCTGGAACTTGGCCTGTGCCTTCGGGTCATCGGGATGCAGGTCGGGGTGAAACTGCTTCGCCCGCTTCAGGTATGCCTTTTTGACATCCTTCTGCGGAATCGACTTATCTACGCCTAAAATCTTGTAATAATCAATGAATGCCATAATCTTTCCTCCTTACTTTTAATGATTCTTTATCATTAAACATGCAAAAAGTGTACCAATATTTGTTCAAATCGGGAAAAATATGTACCTTTGCAGCCTAAAAACCATAAAAGATGAAGAAACATGTAATACTTCTTATCGCAATGATAGTGACAACCCTTCCCTCGCAGGGACAGGCCACAAAGACCGTACGTCTCAAGGTGATTGAGACGAGCGATGTTCACGGACACTTCTTTCCCTACGACTTTATGGAGAAGAAGCCGCTGAAAGGAACACTCGTCCGAGCCAATTCATATATCAGCAAGCAGAGAGCGGCCTATGGTGACAACCTGTTGCTCATCGACAATGGCGACATCCTGCAGGGACAGCCGTGCGTCTACTGGTCGAACTACGTGATGCCTGAGAATGAGAATCTCGCCGCATCGGTCATCAACTATATGAAATACGATGCAGAGACAATAGGCAATCACGACATCGAGCCTGGCCATAAGGTCTACGACAAATGGATCCGTGAGGTACGCTGTCCGTTGCTCGGTGCGAATATCGTCAAGGAGGAGTATAAGAACGGTGAAGCCCGTCCTTCTAGCATCTACGATGGCTTACAGCCCTACTCCGTCCACTATAAGGACGGTGTGAAGATCTGTGTCATCGGTATGCTCACACCTGCCATCCCCAACTGGCTGAACAAGAGTATCTGGAAAGGGATAGAGTTTGAGGAGATGGTCAGCTGCGCCAAGAAATGGGTGAAGTATATCCAGGAGACCGAGAAGCCCGATTTGTTGTTCGGCCTCTTCCACTCGGGTCTCGACAGCGGCATCAAGACTGACGAATACGAGGAGAACGCCACAGCAGCCGTAGCTCGTGAGGTGCCGGGATTCGACATCATCTTCTTCGGACACGACCATCAGGTACATAATCTCTGGGAGACGAACAAGGACGGTGGTAAGGTGTTGCTCATCGACCCCTCATGCTATGTGAAGAACATCGCCGAGGCAGAGATCACGTTGACCTACGAGAAGGGGCATCTGACGAAGAAGGACATCAAGGGAGAGATTGTCAGTGTGCTCGATGAAGACATCGACCAGAAGATGCTGGATCATTTCCAGCCGAAGATTGATGAGATCAAACAATACGTAGACCGTAAGATCGGACGTTTCGAGAATCCGATTTACACCCGGGAGAGTTTCTTTGGCAACTCAGCCTTCACCGACCTGATTCATAACCTGCAGCTGCAGATTTCGAAGGCCGATATCTCTTTTAACGCCCCACTGAGTTTCAACACCGTCATCCAGGCAGGCGATGTGACACAGGCTGATATGTTCAAGCTCTACCGCTTCGAGAACCTGCTGTTCGTGCTCCGCATGACCGGTGAAGAAGTCCGCAAGCATCTGGAATTCTCGTATGACATGTGGACCAATACGATGACCTCGCCCGAGGATCACGCCCTCAGGCTGAATGATGAGTCGAAGGACGACCAACAGCGCACGGGATTCCAATACTACACCTTTAACTTCGACTCCGCCGCAGGCATCGACTACGAGGTAGACCTGACAAAGCCCGACGGTCAGAAAGTGAAGATACTCCAGATGTCGGACGGACAGCCCTTCGACGAGAAGAAATGGTATAAGGTGGTGATGAACAGTTATCGCGCCAATGGTGGCGGAGAACTCCTGACACGCGGAGCCGGTATCCCCAAAGACTCGTTGGAAAGTCGCGTGATCTTCAATACCGATCTCGACCAGCGTCACTATCTGACGGAGGAAATCAGGAAGATGGGTACGGTGAATCCACAACCCAACCACAACTGGAAGTTTGTGCCAGAGGACTGGGCGAAGCCCGCACTGGAAAGAGACCGCATACTCCTGTTTGGAAAATAAGACTCGGACTACTCAGATTATTCGGATGAGATGAAAACTTATTATTTCGTGTTCTGTAAGGAAGACCTGCTGTTGGAGAAGACATCCGATGGCGGTTATACTATCCCCCTTCAGGAAGAGCCCCCCACTGCGGTGAAACCCTGGACGAACATCATGAACATCACCCCGCTGGACGGCGTGGAAGTGAAGACCTATCGTATCGACGCCCCTATTACTGACGATGACCGTTATGAGATGTGCGGTCTGCGACAGAGTTACTATAAACTCTCTCGTCCCCTCTATCTGAAAGGCGGCAAGTGCCAGGAACTGCTCTATTGGGACCAGAACACGAAATTCTGCGGTGTCTGTGGTGCACCGATGCGGATGGATACGGACATCTCCAAGAAATGTACACAGTGCGGCAAGGAGATCTGGCCACAGCTGGCCACAGCCGTCATCGTACTGATTCACAAAGGAGACGAGGTGTTATTAGTACGCGCGAAGAACTTCAAACGTGACTTCTTCGGACTCGTTGCAGGCTTTGTAGAGACGGGTGAGACGCTGGAAGAAGCCGTTGCCCGTGAGGCCCTTGAAGAGACAGGCGTCAAGATTACGAATATCCGCTATTTCGGTTCACAACCCTGGCCCTACCCTTGTGGTCTGATGGTAGGCTTCAATGCCGACTACGTCAGCGGCGAGATTCATCTGCAAGCCAGTGAGATAGCCAAGGGAGGATGGTTCAGGAAAGACAATCTGCCGAATATCCCCGAGAAGCTCTCCATTGCCCGGATGCTTCTCGATGCATGGATCAATACTCCATAAGTTTCATCGATAACTGTCCCTTGTAGGATATCAGACACTCCACCAGATAGCAGCTGGCGCCATCGGGAATACACAGGGTGGCATTGAAGTGAAGGCCAGCAGCGTCGATCTTGTTGTATTCCATATTGGCGAGAACAGCCTCTTCCAAAAAATTCGCTGGAACAAACTTGGCATACTGCTGTTTGCGGAAATCGCTGGAGAACAGTTTCGTTGCACCATCGTAGACACTGATGTGCATAATATTGTCGTAATACACGTTCTCCACCTCTACACCATCATCATTATAGGATCGCTTCACCACCTTGAACTTTGTGGGGTTGATGGCGATATACCAATGATAGCGGTTGCCGTTGTAGAGAACCACTGAGTCCGACTTCACCTGATGGGTATAGGTCATGATCTTCGGTGTATCGTGTATAAACGCCGAAGCATCGCTGTCGTCATCGCTCTTCTGGAGTTTCACCAGATCACCGTTCTGATTCTTAAACCAGAAGAGGTGTTCCGTCTGCTTTTCAATGGCATAACGGGTACCGGAGCCCAGGACCAGCGAGTCGGCAATAATCTTAAAGAACGCAGGCATACTGGTAGAGTCAGCATAGTAGATCGAGTCGCCCTTCACCCGGAAAGACACCTCTTCAGTCTCTGCATCAAGCCATACACCTTGCATCATGGCCTTCGCCTCCCGACTTTCCTCGTTTGACACACCAGCATTGCCTTTCTGCTGCTGGGAACACCCCGTCAGCAACGCCAAAAGGCCTATAATGATAATGCTCTTCTTCACTGTCACTTTCCAATACAATGATACTCGAAGCCGCACTCATCCAACTCCTCCGTATCGAAAATGTTTCTTCCGTCGATGACGAGTGCACGCTTCATGGCCTTCTTGATAACGCCCCAGCCCGGCAGACGGAATTCCTTCCACTCGGTAAGCAGCAGCAGCGCGTCGGCATCGAGCACGACGTCATACATATCGCGACAATATGTCACCTGATCACCGATACGACGCTTACACTCGTTCATCGCGATGGGGTCGTAGACTCTGACCGTACAACCGGCTGCCAACAGCTTCCCGATCATCACCAGCGCCGTTGACTCACGCATATCGTCGGTCTCAGGCTTGAAGGAGAGTCCCCACATGGCGATGGTCTTGCCCTTCAGGGCCTCTTCGCTGCCGAACGCCTTCACGAGTTTCTCGAACAGCACGCTCTTCTGTTTCTCGTTCACACGCTCCACAGCCTTCAGGACCTCCATCGAGTAGCCGTTCTGGTCGGCGGTCTTGATGAGGGCCTTCACGTCCTTCGGGAAGCACGAGCCACCATAACCGCAACCGGCATAGAGGAACTTACGTCCGATACGGGTGTCGGAACCTATTCCCGCGCGTACCATATTTACATCCGCGCCCACGCGCTCGCAAAGGTTGGCGATGTCATTCATAAACGAGATACGGGTGGCCAACATCGAGTTAGCCGCATATTTCGTCATCTCCGCTGAGGGGATGTCCATGAAGATCACACGGAAGTTGTTGATCAGGAAGGGCTTATAGAGCTTCGTCAGCACCTTCTTGGCATGCTCGCTCTCCACACCTACCACCACACGGTCGGGCGACATGAAGTCCTTGATGGCATTACCCTCCTTGAGGAATTCCGGATTCGATGCCACATCAAACTCAATCTCCACGCCACGCTTCTGCAGTTCGTCCTCAATGGCCTTACGCACCTTCTTAGCGGTACCCACAGGAACGGTGGATTTCGTGACGACCACCACATATTTCTTCAGGTTCTCACCGATGGTCTTCGCCACCTGGAGTACATATTTCAGATCGGCAGAGCCATCCTCGTCAGGAGGCGTACCTACAGCCGAAAAGACAATCTCCACATCGTCGAGCACAGAAGAGAGGTCAGTCGTGAACTTCAGTCGTCCTGCGGCCACATTCTTCTTCACCAGTTCGTCGAGTCCTGGCTCATAGATGGGAATCTCACCATTCTTCAGACGCTCTATCTTCTGTTCGTCTACATCCACACACGTTACGTTCGCACCAGTGTCGGCAAAACAGGTTCCCGACACCAATCCAACATAACCGGTTCCTACGATTGCAATATTCATATACTATATGATAATAAATTGTTACTCAAATACTTCCGCGTCTTTCAGCAAGGGTTGCTTTAAATCCTTCTCGCTGGTCAACACCTGTGCAGGATCTATCGGCCACTCAATAGCCAGTTCCGGATCATTCCATCGGATTCCCGCCTCGGCCTGTGGGGCGTAAGGATTGTCCACCTTATAGGTAAAGACAGCCTCGTCGCTCAGCACCAGAAAGCCGTGGGCGAAGCCACGAGGGATAAACAACTGACGCTTGTTGTCCTCGCTAAGTTCCACCATCACGTGTTTTCCGAAGGTCGGACTGGACTTACGGATGTCCACCGCCACGTCTAACACCTTGCCTTTTATCACGCGCACGAGCTTCGCCTGCGAGAGCTCTCCTTTCTGATAGTGCAGGCCGCGCAGCACACCAAACGACGATTTCGACTCATTGTCCTGGATGAAATTCACCTCTCCAACGTGTTCATTGAACTCTTCCTGCTTCCAGGCCTCGAAGAAATAGCCCCTCGCATCATTGAAAACACGCGGTTCAATCACGAAAACACCCTCGATATCTGTTCTGATATATTCCATTTTTTTCTGATTTGGATGCAAAGATACTGCTTTTTTTTCATTTAATCTCAATTTTAAGTTTCTTTTATTTGTTTATATCACAAAAAAAGAGTAATTTTGCAACGTGATTGAATTAGACAGACATATTGAGATCCTCTTATTGAGCAATGATTGTGTCATTATCCCCGGCTTGGGCGGCTTTATGGCACATCATACTTGCGCTCGCTATGACGAGAACGAACACCTGTTCATCCCGCCATTGCGATCGCTGGGCTTTAACCCGCAGATCAAGATGAACGACTCACTGCTGGTACAGTCTTACGTGGAGGCCTACGACATTAGCTATCCTGAGGCCTTACGACGGATTGAAGACGAAGTGGATGAGTTGAAGCTGCATCTGGAGAACGAGGGTCAATACGAGTTCAATGACATCGGTGTACTCTCCGTCAACGAAGAGGGCCACTACGTCTTCTCCCCCTGCGAGGCTGGCATCCTGACGCCAGAGCTCTACGGCTTGGGAGCTTTCGAGATGGGTACCCTTAAGGCAGCTGCCGCCATGACGGACACCAAACCCGAGACGGTGAAGGCTGAAGAGCCCCAGATCGCAGCCGTAAAGGCCGAGGAACCCCAGATTGAGGTTGAGGAGA
>JAEENF010000272.1 GCA_016283605.1 Prevotella sp. | reverse complement strand
GCATTCACGCCCAGGGTCTTCAGGTGGTCGATGGCCCAGGGTTCGGTGAGCGCCAGGAACTTACCCGGATACTTCGCCCCCTCTCGGGCAATAGAAAAATCACGGTGGTGCATCTCATAGACCACCAGGTCGGCAGGACTCTTCGTCACCGGACGGCGGTCACCCACCCACCCCACGGGATCGGTCTTCTTCAGGTCGATGATGGCGCCACGCCTGCCATTCACGCCTACGGCCTTGGCAAACACACCGGGACACTCGCCCTTGCCGATATCGAAGGTATAGAACTTCCCCATCAGGTCGCCCTTCACCGTGACGCTCCAGAGGTCATCGCCGACCTTCGTCAGGTTAAGCGTCTTCCGGGCCTTGCCCTCCAGTCCTTTCTGATAGAGGCGCAGACATACCTTTTTGGCATCGCCGGGGGCAAAGAGCTTAAACGTTGTCGACTCCGGGGTGTAGCTTACCTCATCGAAGGAAAAGTCCTGGGCTTGTGTGGTCACTGTCGTCATCATCAAGAGTAATGCCATGAAATATTTTCTCATCATTTTCTGGGTTTTTAATCATTTTACGGTGCAAAAATACAAAAAAAAACACAGATTGCACAGATTATCGCAGATTTTTTGTATCTTTGCGCTGTGCAAACGATGTAACAAGACGATGAGAATACTGCTAACGGCCATTCTGATTCTACTTTCAACGGCTTTCCGTGCCCAAAGTACGGACTTGGAATCACGTCTGCGACTCATCGACGAAGCTATTGCAGAATCCCCCCGTTTTGTGGCCCAGCGCGAAGCCAAGATTACTGCCGCACGACATGCCATCGAGCAAGCTAACGGAAAACAGAAATATGAAGAGGGCTATCGGCTCTTTGAACTCTACCGGCCTTTTGTGAGCGATTCAGCCATCTATTTCCTGCGGCAGTGCATCCAGTTGGCAGAACAGCAGGGTGACCACGCCGCTTCCGTACACTGTCGTTCACAACTGGCCATCCGTTGTTCTAACATCGGCCTCTACGATGAGGCGTTGAACATCCTCGACTCCATACAAACAGGTAACGGGCTCGACAAGACGGTATTAGGGACCTATTACGAAGCCTATAACAATGTGTATGGAGAACTGAGCTATTACACCCGTCTCGATGACATCCGCAAGACCTATCAGGAAAAGGAGCAATATTACAAGCAACTGATGTTCGAATATCTGCCACCCACCAGCGAATCATGCTTCCTCCGTCGTGAACAGGCCGCACAGGGTGAGGGTAACCTGAAAGAGGCGATGGCCATCAATGACGAATGGATGAAAACGGTCGAGCCAGGCAGTCACCCCTACGCCCTCGTAGCCCTCTACCGCTATATTGAATACAAACTGCAGCGCGATACCACCCAGATGATGTACTGGCTTACGGAGTCGGTGCTGGCCGATATCCGCAATGCAGCTATGGATCAGGGCTCGATGTGGGAACTCGCCAACGAACTGATGCTGAGTGGTGATGTAGAACGGGCCTCACACTACATCAGCTATACCAGCGACTGTGCCAATCGCTACGGCTCGCGACAGCGCAACTGGCAGATTGCCCCGTTGCTGACACACATCGCCAATGAATACAAGTCGCAGAGTGAACGCATCACCTCACATCTCTGGGGAACACTCGCCGTCATCAGTATTCTGGCCTTGCTGCTCCTCGTGGCCCTCTTCCTTGTCCACCGCCGCAACTCGCAGCTGCATGCGGCCCGTAACGACCTAAAGACCTCAAACGACGAGCTGGCCTCAGCCAACATTCTGCTCGCCACACAAAAGGACGAGCTTGCCGCACTTAATGGTCAATTGTCAATGGTCAATGGTCAATTAACCGAAAGCAACCGTGTCAAGGAAGAGTACATCGGCCGTTTCATGAGTCTTTGTTCGCAGTATATCGACAAGCTCGACAACTATCGTAAGATGGTGAACAAAAAGATGAAGAACAAGGAACTCGACGAGTTGTTTCAGATTTCCAAGTCCACAGAGTTGAAGGAGAAGGAACTTGAAGAACTCTACGAGAACTTCGACACCGTCTTCCTGCATCTTTTCCCCGATTTCATCGATGATTTCAATGCCTTACTGCAGCCCGAGATGCGTATCCGACCAAAAGAAGAAAACCGTCTGACTACCGATATCCGTATCTTTGCCCTGATCCGTCTGGGCTTCGAGGACTCGTCGAAAATTGCAGAGTTCCTGCATTATTCCGTGAATACCATCTACAACTACCGTGCCCGCATCAAAAACGGAGCCTTAGGTAACCGCGAACAGTTCGAACAACGGGTAAAAAGCCTTTAATTGTAAAAATTACACCTCTATATACCGTCCACTCTTTTTGTGAGACGCCTAAAACGTAAATCGCTAACTGCGAAAGAGATACGATTTCAAGGATCGTAAAATCATCCACTTTTTCCGTCTCTCGTCAAGAGACATATTCTTTTTTTTCATAATTTTGCACCGTCGAAACTTAAACCGACAATCACCAAACTTAAATAATAACAATTAACTCAACAAGTATGAAGAAAAACAGGTATCTATGGTTATTCTTGGCACTGATAGTGTCAATGGTAACACGAGCCCAAGGCATCTTGGGAACTGTGACAGACGATCTCGGGGAGCCCGTCATCGGAGCTTCCGTCGTCGAGAAAGGTAATCCTCAGAACGGTACGATCACCGACTTCGATGGTAAGTTCACCATCAAGGTAAGCGAGGGTACACCTATTATTATCAGTTACATCGGCTATCTCACCCAAGAGGTGAAGGCCAGTAACAACATGAAAGTGGCGATGAAGGAAGACACCCAGACTTTACAGGATGTCGTCGTCATCGGTTACGGTGTGCAGAAGAAGAGCGTCGTGACAGCCTCCATCGCGAAGGTCTCGGCTGACGACCTCGACGGCAAAACCCGTCTGCGTGCCGAGGATGCCCTGAAAGGTATGGCCGCCGGTATCAACGTAACTTCCGCTTCAGGACAGCCGGGTGCCAAGTCGATGATCCGCATCCGTGGTATCGGCACCATCAACAGCTCCGAACCCCTTTACATCATCGACGGCATGCCCACCGACCAGAACGGTATGGAGAGTGTGAATCCCAGCGACATCGAGAGTATCGAAGTCCTGAAGGATGCGGCCTCAGGTGCCATCTACGGTGCCCGTGCCGCCAACGGTGTGATCCTGGTGACCACCAAGAAAGGTAAGGTCGGCAAGGCTCAGATCAACTACAACTTTTCACAAGGCTGGCAGAGTGCTTGGAAGAAGCGCGACGTCACCGGTGCCACCGACTATGCCATCTTGCAGAACGAGCGTCGTGTGCAGAACGGTATGGCTCCCCTCTATCAGGATCCTTACAACCTCACGGATGTCAATGGTGAAAAGATCACGGGCTTCGGCACCAACTGGCAGGACCTGCTCTTCAACGACAATGCCCCCATCCAGCAGCACGACGTAAGCATCAGCGGTGCCTCGGAGAAGGTGAACTACTACCTCTCACTGGGCTATTTTACCCAAGACGGTATCGTGGGCGGTAACTACGGCCAGTCGAACTACGACCGTCTGACCATCCGTTCGAACAACCAGTTCAACCTGTTCGATGAATCCAAGGAACGTAACTTCCTGAACAAGCTCGACCTGGGTGCGAACATTTCCTATATGCGCGTGCATAACACAGGCGTCGAGTCGAACTCCACCTGGGGCTCTCCCCTCGGTTCAGCCCTCTATCTCGCTCCTACCCTGCCCGTCACACTGACACAGTTAGGCTACGAAGCAAACGGTGATCCCCGCTACGGTCAGGCTATGATCGACCGCTACAGCGCATACGACCTCTATTACGATGCCAACGGTAATCCCTATACGATTCCCGGTTATGTAGGCAGCTATCAGGAGCAGAACAACCCCATCGCCATGATGCAGGGCAACCCCAACAGGAACTGGAGTCATAAGTTCATGCCCAAGTTCTCCATCGACCTGCAGTTGTTCGATGAACTGAAATACCACTTCACCTACAGTGCTGAACTATCCTTCTGGGGCTACGAAGGCGCTACCCTGCAGAAGTACTACTTCTCTGGCAACAGCAACAGCGATCATACCCAGGCTACGGCCTATAAAGGCAACAACAGCACCTGGCAGATTGAAAACACCCTGACCTACGACAAGACCTTCGGCAAGCACACCATCGGCGTGGTGCTTGGTCAGAGTGCCCTGAAGACCAAAGGTGACGAACTCGGAGGTTCACACTGGAACCTGGTAAATCCCGATAAGCCCAGCATCAACTACACCACTGGTGGCGATCTGGAACTCTCTACCGATGCCGACGGCAAAGTGACGGGTGCCAAGAGTCTCATCGGTGTCTGGGGCGGTCCCTATACCCAGCATCGTCTGGCATCACTCTTTGCCCGTCTCAGCTACAACTACGACGAGAAATACATGGTGCAGGCCACCATCCGTCGTGACGGTTCCAGCCGCTTCGGTTCGAACAATAAATATGGTACGTTCCCCTCATTCTCAGTAGGTTGGAACATCATGAACGAAGACTTCATGAAGAACACCCGCGACTGGCTCACCAACCTGAAGCTGCGCGCCAGCTGGGGTAAGAACGGTAATGACAACATCGGTGACTTCGCCTATACCACAATGACAGCCACCGGTGGCAGCAGTAACTACTACTTTGGACAGACCGCCTCCATGACCTACGGTTCAAAGGCCAACCGTCTGGCCAACGAAGACCTGAAATGGGAGGAGAGCGAACAGACCAACATCGGTCTCGACTTCGGTTTCTGGAACAACCAGCTGACCTTCACCGTCGACTACTTCCTGAAGAAGACCAACGGTATGATCATCGACATGCCCATTCCCAGCTACGTGGGTGAGCAGCGTCCGTTAGCCAACGTCGGCGACATGGAGAACAGCGGTTGGGAGTTCGAATTAGGTTACAAGTGGAACATCAGCGATGCCCGCTTCGCCGTGAAGGCCAATGCCTCCTATCTGAAGAACAAGCTGAAGAACCTCGGTAACGACACCGGTTTCCTGAACTACGGCATCAGTCAGTTTGC
>JAEENF010000271.1 GCA_016283605.1 Prevotella sp. | reverse complement strand
TTGGCGAGGATGCCGATGTGGCCTATGAGTACTCGTTGCGCTATACCGGTCGTCTGAAAACCCCCGAGGAATTTGGCGACATCATCATTCAGAGCAAGGCCGATGGTACGACTTTGAAACTTAAGGACGTGGCCAAGATTGAACTTGGTGGTCAGCAGTACAGTGTGTCGATGAGAAACAACAACCTGCCCTCAGTGATGGGTATGGTGCAGCAGATTGCCGGTTCTAACGCCAACGAGATTGCCAAGCAGGTGAAGGCCGAGCTGGAAGAGCAGGCCAAATTGTTCCCGCCGGGCATGACCTATAAGATCAACTACGACGTCACGGAATTCCTGTATGCCTCTATCGAGGAGGTGGTGTTCACGCTGTTCTTCACCCTCTTACTGGTGTTCCTCGTGATCTACGTCTTCCTGCAGGACTGGCGTTCGACGCTGATCCCGCTGATTGCTGTGCCGGTGTCGCTGATCGGTACGTTCTTCTTCCTGTCGGTGTTCGGCTTCTCAATCAACCTGCTGACGCTATCCGCCTTGCTTTTGGCTATCGCCATCGTGGTCGACGATGCCATCGTGGTGGTCGAGGCCGTGCATGCGAAGCTCGACCAGGGTTATAAGTCGACGCTGACGGCCTCTATCGATGCCATGAACGAGATCTCGGGAGCCATCATCTCCATCACACTCGTGATGGCAGCGGTGTTTATCCCCGTATCGTTTATCGGTGGTACGTCGGGTACATTCTATCGTGAGTTCGGTGTGACGATGGCTATCTCCATCTTCATCTCGGCACTGAACGCCCTGACGTTGTCGCCGGCCCTCTGTGCCATCTTCCTGAAACCGCACGACAAGGACGGTCATGAGGTGAAGATGTCGCGTATTGACCGTTTCCATGCCGCCTTTAATACGGCTTACGACAAGGTGCTGGGCAAGTATAAGAAACGTGTGGAGAAATTGGTGCGCAAGCCACTGGCCATCGGTATTGCCGTGATTGTCGGTATTGCCGTGCTGGTGACGACGCTGATGACCACGAAGACAGGACTGGTGCCTTCTGAGGATACGGGTACACTCTTCTGTACCATCTCCATGCCTCCTGCCACCTCTGTGGCCCGTACACGTCAGGTCATCGACGAGGTGGACAAGATCCTCGCTGCTGATCCCGCCATCCAGAGCCGTGAGCAGATCCAGGGTTATAACTTCATCGCTGGTGCCGGTTCCGACCAGGCCACGTTCATCCTGAAGCTGAAGCCCTTCTCAGAGCGTCAGAAAGGATTCTGGTGGAAACTCTCGGGCCTGTGGCAGGGTGACGGCATCTACCGTTTCTTCCTCGATCCGGAGAGTGCCGACGGTGTGGTGGCGCAGATCTTCATCAAGACCGCCCACATCAAGGATGCCTCGATCCTGGCATTCTCACCGCCTATGATTCCCGGTTTCTCGGCCAACTCAGGTGTGTCGATTGTGATGCAGGACCGTACGGGTGGTAGTCTTGACAGATTCTTCGGTGTGGTGAAGGACTACATCGCCGAGCTCAACAAACTGCCGGAGTTCCAGATGGCCCAGACATCGTATAACCCCAGCTATCCGCAGTACATGGTGCATGTGGATGTGGCCAAGTGTAAGCAGAGTAATATCTCGCCAGCCACTATCCTCACCACGTTGCAGGGTTACTATGGTGGACTCTATGCTTCGAACTTCAATGCCTACGGTAAGCTCTACCGTGTGATGATCCAGGCCTCGCCTGAGACCCGCATGACGGAGGAGTCACTCAATAATATATATGTACGCACGCCTGCGGGTATGGCACCTATCCAGGAGTTCTGTCGTCTGGAGCGTGTCTACGGTCCGTCGAACATCAACCGTTTCAACCTGTTTACGTCTATCAATGTGACGGCGACGGTGGCTGACGGCTATTCTACCGGTGAGGCTATCAAGGCTGCCGAGAAGGTGGCTGCCGACATGTTGCCTGCGGGTTATTCCTACGAGTATCAGGGTCTGACACGTGAGGAGGCGAAGGCTTCGAATACCACAGGACTGATCTTCCTGTTGTGTATCATCTTCATCTACCTCATCCTCTCGGCACAGTACGAGTCGTACATCTTGCCGTTGTGTGTGATCCTCTCCGTACCCTTCGGACTGGCAGGCTGTTTCCTCTTCACGATGATGTTCGGTCACGCCAACGATATCTATATGCAGATCTCGCTGATCATGCTGATCGGTCTGTTGGCGAAGAATGCCATCCTGATTGTGCAGTTCGCCCTCGAACGCCGTGAGACGGGTATGGCCATCTCGTGGTCGGCCGTCCTCGGTGCTGCTGCCCGTTTGCGTCCTATCCTCATGACCTCACTGGCCATGATCATCGGTCTGCTGCCGATGATGTTCGCCTCGGGTGTGGGTAAGAACGGTAACCAGACGCTGGGTGCCGCTGCTGTGGGTGGTATGTTGATCGGTACGCTGTTGCAGATCTTCGTCGTTCCGACGCTCTTCGTGATCTTCCAGTCGCTTCAGGAGAAGTTCCGTCCGATGAAGTTCGAGGACGAGGAGAATCCGGAGGTCGCTGCCGAACTCGCGCAGTATGCACACTCAAAACCCGAGGACTACGAATTAGAGAAGTGACTATAGAGAAGAAGACTATAGATTATAGATTTTAGACTATAGATTATAGACGATAGAATAGAGATTAGAGAATATGGAAACGAAGGAATTGATCAATACGATTGCTGATTGCGCAAAGAAGGTAAGAAGCGTCTTGACACCAGGCTTCGAGGAGAAGGTGTATAAGAATGCGATGTTTATCGAATTGCGTGATTGTGGCATATCTGTTGAGACAGAAGTTCCTTTTAAGGTTTATTACAAGAATCACATTGTTGGAGACTATAGGGCAGACATGATTGCTGAGCGTCAGGTCATCATTGAACTGAAAGCCGTGAATGCGCTTCTGCCAATCCATGAGGTGCAGTTGGTGAATTATCTTTCTGCTACAGGTATCGATGATGGTATGCTTATCAATTTCGGTGCCGACCGCCTTGAGATCCGCCATCGTAACCGTCTCTACAAACAAAAATCCTAATTTCTCATCTATAATCTATAGTCTAAAGATCTATAGTCTACAGTCAAAGAAAGAACTAAAGTCAGAAGATAAATATGAAGGATATGAAAAAAATACTAATCATTTTGTCCGCAGTATTTCTGCTGTCGGGGTGCGGACTATATAATAAGTACGAGCGTCCGGAGGTGAAGTCTGACGGCATTGTGCGCGACCCGGTGTCGCTGACGGATACGCTCGCCGTGAATGATACCACGTCGTTTGGTAATATGCCCTGGCGTACGGTCTTTACCGACCCGCAGTTGCAGGCACTCATCCAGCAGGGTCTCGACAACAATCCCGACCTGTTGAATGCCGCCCTCAACGTGCACATGGTCAACGAGGCCCTGAAGGTGGCGAAGCTCGCCTTCCTGCCGTCGGTAGCCATCAGTCCACAGGGAACACTGTCGTCGTTCGACGGGGCTGCTGCCACGAAGTCTTATTCGTTGCCTATCTCCGCCAGCTGGAATGTCGACCTCTTCGGCAACCTGCTCAGCGTGAAGCGTTCGGCACAGATGCAGCTCATCGCCACGAAGGACTATCAGACGGTGGTGAAGTGTAACATCATCTCTACCATTGCCAACCTCTATTATACGCTGTTGGCCCTCGACCGTCAGGTGGAGATCAGCAACGACATGGAACAGTTGACCAAGGAGACTTGGGACAAGATGAAGTTCATGCACGAGAACCGTGTGGGCTATCGTTCTACCGCCGTGCAGAGTGCCGAGGCCGCCTATTATCAGGTGCAGGGTCAGAAAGTTGACCTGCAGCGTCAGATCCGTGCTACGGAGAACTCTCTCTCACTGTTGCTCGGCCAACCGGGACAGGCCATCCAGCGAAGCACATTTGCGGGTCAGAGTCTGCCTCAGGACCTCGCTGCCGGTGTGGGCATCCAGATGTTGAACAACCGTGCCGACGTCCACTCCTACGAGATGGCGCTGGCTCAGTGTTTCTATGACATAGAGACCGCCCGTAGCCGCTTCTATCCGAGCATCACCATCACGGGTACCGCAGGCTTCACCAACCAGAACGGTATGGTGAATCCTGGCAAGTGGCTCCTCTCGGCTGTAGGAAGTCTGGTGCAACCGATCTTCCAGCACGGTCAGATCGTGGCTGGTCTGAAGGTGGCCAAGGATAAGTATGAGCAGGCCTACAACAACTGGCAGAACGCCATCTACAAGGCTGGCAACGAGGTGTCGAACGCCCTCGTGGGCTACAACTCCTATGCTGAGAAGGCAGAGCTCGACGCCAAGCGTGTGGCTGTGCTGAAGCAGAATGTCGAGGATACGAAGAAGTTGATGGAATCTTCCAGCAACACCACCTATCTCGAAGTGATCTCTGCCCAGTCGAACCTCCTCAATGCCGAGATCGGCGAGGTGACCGACCAGCTCAATAAGATGCAGGCGGTGGTGAGTTTGTACCAAGCATTAGGCGGTGGAGCGAAATAAACTACAACTAAGTTGTCCAAGTTGTCGTAAATATAAATTGCATAATTGTATTAGTATATGGCAAGTGAAATTAGTCCGAAAGCTGAGATATCGCCAAAGGCGAAGATCGGCAACAACTGCAAGATATTCCCCTTCGTATATATCGAGGACGATGTGGAGATTGGTGACAATTGTATCATCTTTCCTTTCGTCTCTATCTGCGACGGTTCACGTATCGGCAATAACAACAAAATCCATCAGGGTTCGGTGATTGCCGCCCTGCCGCAGGACTTCAACTTCCGTGGTGAGAAGTCGTATGTGCAGATTGGCGACAATAATGTCATCCGTGAGAACGTCGTCATCAACCGCGGTACCCACCGCGACGGTGTGACGAAGATCGGCAATAATAACTTCCTGCTCGAAGGCACGCACATCAGCCACGATACCGTCGTGGGCGACCACTGCGTCTTCGGCTATGGTGTGAAGATTGCTGGCGACTGCGAGGTCCACAATGGTGTGATCTTCTCCTCGAGTGCCATCCAGAATGCCAATACCCGTGTGGGACGTCTGGCACTCATCCAGGCCGGCACCTCGTCCTCGAAGGATATACCGCCCTTTGTCATTGCTGGTGGTAAACCCCTCGAATACGGTGGTCCTAACAACACGATGATGCGTGAGGCCGGCATCGATGAGAAGGTGCAGAAGCACATCGCTAATGCCTACCGTCTGCTGTTCCACGGTAAGACGAGTGTCTTCGATGTCATCAACCAGATCAAGGAACAGGTGCCCGACGGACCGGAAGTTCAGACGATCATCCAGTTCCTCGAGAATTCGAAACGCGGAATCATGTGTAAATAACAATATTACAACTAACTCACGAACAATATGAAGAAAAAGATTCAGTTCAGTCTCGTCTATAGAGACATGTGGCAGAGTTCAGGTAAGTTCCAGCCCCGCAAGGACCAGTTGGAGCGTATTGCCCCAGTGATTATCGATATGGGTTGCTTTGCCCGAGTGGAAACCAACGGTGGTGCCTTCGAGCAGGTGAACCTGATGGCAGGCGAAAACCCCAACCTGGCGGTAAGGGCCTTCTGTAAGCCCTTTAACGAGGTGGGTATCAAGACCCATATGTTGGACCGTGGTTTGAACGCTTTGCGTATGTACCCGGTGCCCGACGACGTACGTGCCCTGATGTATAAGGTGAAGCACGCTCAGGGTGTGGACATTACCCGTATCTTCTGCGGACTCAATGACACCCGTAATATCATCCCGAGTATCAAGTGGGCCAAGGAGGGTGGTATGACCCCGCAGGCTACCCTGTGTATCACCACCTCACCCGTTCATACGGTAGACTACTATGCAGCCATCGCCGACGAGGTGATTGCCGCAGGTGCTGAGGAGATCTGTCTTAAGGATATGGCCGGTATCGGTCAGCCCGCCATGCTCGGTGCACTGACGAAGGCCATCAAGACCAAGCACCCCGATATCATCATCCAGTATCATGGCCATTCCGGTCCTGGTCTGTCAATGGCTTCAATTCTTGAGGTCTGCAACAATGGTGCAGACATCATCGATACCGCTATCGAACCCCTGAGCTGGGGTAAGGTGCATCCGGACATCATCTCCGTGCAGTCGATGCTGAAGAACGAAGGCTTCGAGGTGGCCGACCTGAATATGAACGCTTATATGCAGGCCCGTACACTCACTCAGGAGTTTATTGACGACTGGCTTGGTTGCTTCATCAACCCCGCCAACAAACACATGTCCTCGCTGCTGTTAGGTTGTGGTCTGCCCGGTGGTATGATGGGTTCGATGATGGCTGACCTTGGTGGTATCCAGACGATGATCAACAAGCTGCGTGCCCAGAAGGGTGAGGCAGAGTTGACGATGGACGACATGCTGGTGAAGCTGTTCAACGAGGTAGAGTACGTATGGCCGAAGGTGGGTTATCCCCCACTAGTGACGCCGTTCTCACAGTACACGAAGAACATCGCCCTGATGAACCTCTTGACGATGGAGCAGGGCAAGGGCCGTTATGTGATGATGGACGATGCCATCTGGGGTATGATCCTCGGCAAGAGCGGTAAGGTACCTGGCGAGATAGCCCCCGAGCTGAAGGAACTGGCTGCGCAGAAGAAACTGGAGTTTACCGATGTCGATCCTCACACGCTGTTGGAGAATGCCCTCGACGGTTTCCGTAAGGAGATGGACGAGAACGGCTGGGAGTACGGTCCTGATGACGAAGAGCTCTTCGAGTTGGCCATGCACCCCGAACAGTACCGTCCCTTCAAGAGCGGACAGGCCAAGAAACAGCTGTTGGCAGACATCCAGAAGGCCAAGGACGCCAAGTTGGGTGGTGGTAAGAAGATCTCCCAGGAGGAAATCGATGCCATCAAGCATGCCAAGGCCGACGCCGTGAAGTCGCCTCTGGCCGGACAGCTCATCTGGAGCTTCGGTGGCGAGGGTGTTCCTGCTGCCTGCATCGAGCCGTTCATCGGTCAGACCTATAAGGAAGGCGATATCTTCTGTTACCTGCAGACCAAGTGGGGCGAGATCGTAGAGATCCCCGCAGCCCTTGGTGGCAAACTCGTGGATATCAGCGTGAAGCCTGGACAGAACATCCGTCAGGGTGACACCATTGCCTGGATAGAGAGGAGTGAAAAGTGAAAAGTGAAAAGTGAAAAGTGAATAATGGACTACCAGTCGATTATCAATCAATATTATCCGTCGGAGAACGAACTCCGACGGATATTGTTAATACACAGCCGTCAGGTGGCCGACCGTTGTCTGAAGATCTGTACGGCTCATCCGGAACTGCGACTGGACCGTGAGTTCCTGGAGGAAGCAGCGATGTTGCATGACATTGGCATCTGTCGTTGTGATGCACCAAGTATTCAGTGCTTTGGTACAGAACCCTATATCTGTCACGGTATCATCGGTGGACAGATGTTACGGGAACTGGGTTGGATACGTCACGCCTTCGTCTGTGAACGCCATACGGGTACGGGCATCAGCCGACAGCAGATAGAACGTCAGCAGCTGCCACTCCCTCCCGACGGACAGTATGAGCCGGTGGCACTGGAGGAACAGGTGGTCTGCTATGCTGATAAGTTCTATTCGAAGACCCATCTGGACCGTGAACGTACGGTGCTGGAAGCTGCGCAAAGTCTTGAGAAATTCGGAGAAGAGGGGGTGAAACGCTTTCTCGGTTGGGCAAAACTCTTTGAGTGAAAAGTGAATAGTGAATAGTGAAAAGTGAATAGTGAATAGTGAAAAGTGAGGGTCGAAGCGTTAAAATAAGACAAGGCGGCAGCAAATTATTCACTATTCACTATTCACTATTCACTTTATTTTTGTACCTTTGCAGCGTGAAAGAGAAATCACTCATTCTATCGATACTCTGTGCCTTCATTCTGATGATGGCATGTACGCCGTCAGCCCTGCACCGTGGGAAGGTTCCCAAGGTGGTAGAGGAGGGCAGTGTCGTGTCGTTGCCGACGGTGAAGACACCAGTGCTGTCGACGGATTCTATCACGTTGCCTGCGCTTATTGATAGCATCAGTACTCACCAAGACCAGGTGAAAGAGACTGTCGACAGTCTCGCCTCTGCCTTGGAACAAGATGATACCGCTCCACTCGATTCCATCATTTCTGAAGGTGCTGAAGCTGCCATCAAGACTAAACGTGACACTACGACGATGGATTCCATCGAGTTGGCCATCTACAAGCATAATAAGGCTATTGATGACTCGTTGGCATTGGACAGCATCAACCGTCATCGGAAGAACGGTATCGATGCCCCTGTGGAGTATTCTGCCGATGACTCGTTGATCTATGATGCCACCACATCTACGGCCCATCTCTTTGGTAACTCCAAGGTGAAGTACACCAATATGGACTTGGCTAGTGAAAACATCCATATGAGCCTTGACAGCAATCTGGTGCATGCCACTGGTAAGCGGGACACCGCCACTAACGAACTGACGGGAACACCTGTCTTTAAGATGGGCAACGACCAGTACGAGCAGACGGAGATATCCTTTAACTTCAAGAGCAAGAAAGGTTATATTACCGATGTCTATACGCAGCAGGAAGACGGTTACCTGACCAGTGAGCACTCCAAGCGAGGTGCCAATGGTGAGATGTTCCTGGAGCATGGCCGTTATACGACCTGTGATGATCCTCATCCCGACTTCTATATTGCCATGTCGCGTGCCAAGGTACGTCCGGGTAAGGATGTCGTCTTCGGACCTGCCTACCTGGTGGTGGCCGATGTACCCTTGCCATTGGCCATTCCTTACGGTTTCTTCCCCTTCACCAAGAGCTATTCAAGTGGTTTTATCATGCCGACGTATGGTGATGAGATGGAACGTGGTTTCTATCTGAAGGACGGTGGATACTATTTTGCCGTCAGCGATAAGATGGACTTGAAACTGACGGGTGAGATCTATACCAAGGGCTCGTGGGGACTTGCTACGGATATCAACTACAAGAAACGCTATAAGTACAGCGGTTCATTCTTTGCCGAATATCTGAGTACGGTGAATGGCGAGAAGAATATGCCGGAATACTCAAAGACGACGAGTTTCAAGATTACCTGGAACCATAGTCAGGATGCCAAGGCCAATCCATACAGCAGTCTCTCTGCCCGCGTGAACTTTGCCACATCGAGCTATGAGCAGAGTAACCTGAACTCGATGTATAACCCTCAGGCGAGGACCCAGTCGACACGTACCTCATCCATATCGTGGAAGACCGGTTTCTCGAGTTTAGGCATGTCGTTGTCTTCGGGCTTGAACATCGGCCAGAACATGCGTGACTCTACCATCGACCTGTCGTTCCCTGACCTGAATATCAATGTCTCCAACTTCTATCCTTTCAAGCGGAAGAAGATGGCCGGTGAGGAACGCTGGTACGAGAAGATCTCGATGAGCTATACTGGTCGACTGGACAACTCCATCTCTGCCAAGGAGGATAAGATCCTGCATTCCAGTTTCTCTAAGGACTGGAAGAACAAGATGACCCATTCGATTCCCATCAAGGCCAGTTTCACGGCATTTAATTATCTCACCCTTACTCCGCAGTTTACCTTCAATGACGTCACATCGCTGGTCAAACAGAGGAAATCGTGGAATGAGGCTACTCAGAAGGAGGTTACCGATACCATCAGCGGATTCTATAATATCTATAACTGGGATCTGGGTATCCAGGCCTCGACAACACTCTACGGCTTCTGGATTCCCAGTCGTAAACTCTTTGGTAACAAAATCGACCGTATCCGTCACGTCATCACGCCTAACCTGTCGTTCACCTATCATCCGGACTTCGGTGCCAGTCGTTATGGCTACTATGAGACCTATACGAAGACCGATGCTGAAGGTAACGTGTCGCTGGTTGAGTATTCCCCTTACAACATCGGCGGCGTATCGGCGCCAAGTCAAGGCATGGCAGGAAACATCAACTTCTCTTTGAGTAATAATCTGGAGATGAAGGTCAGAGACAGTAATGACTCGTTGAAGAAAGTGTCTCTCATCGATGAGTTCGGCTTCAGTTTCGGTTATAATCTGGCTGCGAAGATCCGTCCGCTGACAGACGTGACCACTACACTGCGACTGAAACTCAGCAAGACCTATACCTTCAACCTGAATGCCATCTTCGCCTCGTATGTCTATGAAGCCGACAGCGTGGGTGCCACCCCCCGACTGAGTGAGCATACCACCTACTGGCAACAAGGTAAGATCGGTCGTTTCCAAGGAATGTCGCAAAGTCTGTCCTATACGCTGAACAACCAGAAGATAGCCGACCTTTTCAAGCGTCTTCGTGGTGAGAAGGTTGAGAAGGATAAGGACGACAAGAAGAAACGTGGCCGTGGTGAAGAGGAAGACGAAGATGACGATATGGGCTTGGATGCCAATATTGACAAGGATATGGAGAAAGCCAAGCGTGGTGCATCGAAAGACAAGTCGAAGGCAGCCACCGATGAGGATGGCTATATGGCCTTCCAGATGCCGTGGTCGGTCAGCATCTCCTACGGTATCACGATGCGTGAGGGTAATAGCAACTTCAACTATAAGACGATGCGCTACCCCTATACCTTCTCGCAGAACCTTAATCTCAGCGGTAACCTGCGTCTGAGTGACGGATGGAACATCACGTTCTCTAGCGGGTA
>JAEENF010000270.1 GCA_016283605.1 Prevotella sp. | reverse complement strand
CTCTGCGAGTAGACATCCTTGTGCGGTGTCTTGCCACGATAGTCCAACAGGAACTTAGCCTCATCGAGATATTTCTTCTCTCCTGTCAGTACATACAGACGAGCCAGTGCCATCTCAGCAATCTGGTGACCAGGTACCACACAGGCCTGTCCAGGGTTGGGACCGACCTCTCTGATGACGCAGTCGGCATAGCGTTTGGCAATGTCGAGGAACTTCGTCGAACCCGTTGCCTGATAGTGGGCGCAGGCGGCGTCTACCATGTGACCGAGGTTATAGAGTTCGTGACTGGCATGTTCCTCCGCAGCCCAGCGTCTGTTGGCAGCCCATCCGTGGGGATGCTCGGGATTGATGGTGCGGGCCGTATAGAGATAGCCGTCGGGCTCCTGGGCGGCACCTACGACATCAAGCACGGAGTCGATGTAGGCCTTCAACTTTTTGTCCGGATAGGTCTGGAGGACATAGCTTGCACCTTCGATGGTCTTATAGACATCGGTATCATCGAACGAGAAACCCATGAACTTCGCGACATCCCATTCAGGCGTCTGGAGTCCGGGATGTCCCGGATGCTGCAGGGTATAGGCCGCCATCTCGAAATTCTTATAGCGGTGCTCGCTCTCACACTTCGAGAACGCCAGCGGGATGGTCACCTCGCGGGCGGCTTGGATACGGTCGCCCCAGAAGGTATTGGGCGCAATCTTCACTGAGGTGAAAGGCACTTGGGTAAAGGGATACCCGCTCTGGGCAGAAAGGGTGCCCACGGAGAGTGTCAGCAGACTGACAAACAGGGAAAAACGTTTCATCATGATGGTATATTTGTTGATTTGGTGACAAATTTACACTTTTTAGGTGAAATTACCAAGGATTTTGAGATTTTATTCGTATCTTTGCCCACAAATTCATCATTAATACCTTTAAACTATATGAATAAGCGTATCACAATTGCTGCCGCACTGTTGGCAGCTACGATGGGCATCAGCGCCCAGAAATCCATGACTGCTCCCAAGGGGGGCAAGATGATCAGTGACGAACTGATCGGTATCTTCTTCGAGGACATCAGCAGCTCTGCCGACGGCGGACTCTATGCCGAACTGATACAGAACGGTTCGTTCGAGTATAATCCTGCAGAACGCGACGGCTGGGGCGCCGCTACCGCTTGGAAGGTCATTCGCCCGGGTCACTCGCTGGGTCTGTTGCAGGTGCGTATGGACAACGGTCTGAACGCCAACAACCCCACTTACATGCGTCTGCACACCGAACGTGCGAAGCAGTATTACGACTATCGCGGTTGGGTGGGCTTCGGCATCCAGAACGACGGTTTCGACGGCATCAGCGTGAAGGCTGGCGAGAAGTACGACTTCTCGGTCTTCATGCGTAATATCGGCGGTGCCAAGAAGGTGCGTGTGGCTCTGATCGAACAGCAGCAGGGCTGGCCTCCCAAGGATCCGAAACTGCTCGCCGATGCTACAATCGACGTCAGCGATGCCTCTTGGAAGAAGTACGAGGCTGTGCTCACGCCCGACTCTACCTGTCAGAAGGCTTCACTCCAGATTCTCGTGCTCACGACCGGCGACCTCGATGTCGACATGGTGTCGCTGATGCCGCAGGATACTTATAAGGGTCACGGTCTGCGTAAGGACCTGGCTCAGGCGCTGGCCGACCTGCAGCCGAAGTTCATGCGCTTCCCCGGCGGATGCGTAGTCCATGGCGGTGGCGACGGCTTCTGGGACACCTACCGTTGGAAGACCACCATCGGTCCGAAGGAACAGCGTCGTGGTCTGAAGAACACCTGGGGCTACCATCAGAGCATGGGACTGGGTTACTTCGAGTACTTCCAGTTCTGCGAGGATCTGGGTATGGAGCCGCTGCCCATCCTGCCTTGTGGCGTCAGCTGTCAGGGTGCCAACGGCGGTTGGAACATGTATCCCACACAGGCTCAGGACGTAGTGCCGATGTCCGAGATGGACGAGTGGGTGGCTGAGGCCATCGACCTCATCGAGTGGGCCAACGGCGATCCTGCCACCAACAAGTGGGCGAAGATGCGTGCCGACGCTGGTCATCCGAAGCCTTTCAACCTGAAATATCTCGGTCTCGGCAACGAGGAGAAGATCTCTCCGGAGTTCTGCGAGCGCTTTAAATATATCTATGAACGCGTGACAAAGGCTCATCCTGAGATTGTCATCGTGGGTACTGCCGGTCCTGGATCGCATCCTGGCAATTCCGACCTCGAGAACGGTTGGAAACTGGCTGACGAACTGGGTATGCCCATCATTGATGAGCACTACTACGAGCCCAACGCATACTTCCTGAGCAGTCGTCAGTACAACTACTATCCCCGCGACCGCAAGACAAAGGTCTACTTAGGCGAGTATGCTGCCAAGGATAAGAAGCTCATCGATGCCTTGGCCGAAGGCCTGTATCTGTTGCACGTCGAGGCCAATGGCGATGTCGTGGCCATGTCTTCTTACGCACCGCTCTTCGCCAAGAAGACCAATACCAACTGGAATCCCGACCTGATCTACTTCGACAATGAGCGTCCGTTCCTCACCTGCAGCTACTATGTGCAGCAGATGTTCGGCCAGTCTTCAGGCCAGTATTACTATGGTGACTGTGTGACCATCGATAATCCCGATGCGGCACCCCGTTGGCAGGGACTGCCCAAGGAGCAGGAAAGCGGTTTCCTCCAGGGCCAGAGCGTCGTTCTGAATGTCAAGACCCGCAAGCTTTATGTCAAGCTCTGCAATGCTGGCGCTGAGGCCAAGAAGGCCAACATCAACCTCTCGCGCTTCGGCCTGAAGAAGCTGGCCACGAAGACCGTGCTCACAGGCAAGCCCGATGCCGAGAACAACTACGATGCTCAGCCCATCGTTCCGCAGAAGGAGCAGATCAAGGCCCAGAAGAAGTTCACTCTCGACCTCGCACCCTATTCCTTCGTCATGCTCGAGTACTCGCTTTAAGCGGGTGAAAAATACTAAAAAGGAGCATCCCAAACGGGGTGCTCCTTTTTCCGTGAATCATGGGGACTGGGTGAATCATGGGGACTGGCTCAATGATCAGAGCTTTGCGGCGATCAGGGTGCCTGTCCCCTGTGATTCGCCTCGCTCCCTAGAGCGAAAT
>JAEENF010000269.1 GCA_016283605.1 Prevotella sp. | reverse complement strand
ATCTGCCTGGATGGCAAAGGTGGCACTAATCGTCTGTAACAGGATATATGTGAAAGAGAGTGCCAAGCCGATACCAAGATACAGTCCCATACCTCCCTTACGCTTGCGGCTGGAAAGGGAGACACCAATGATGGTCAGGATAAACGATGCAAACGAGGAGGCGATACGTTTGTGATACTCTACCTCATATTGTACCACGTTGCCCGAACCGCGTTCTATCTGTTTGGAGATATACTGGCGGAGTTCCGGCGAGGTAAGCGTTTCCTGCTGGCCTTTCGAGAATACCAGGTCCATGGGCTCCATCATGATCATCGTATCAATCTGAGCTCCCGACTTGATCTCTTCCTTCAGACCTTTGAGTGTACGGATCTTATAGTTCATCGCCTTCCAGTGGTAGCGCGTGTCGCTGATAGAGTCGTAGCGGATGGTAGAGGCCGTCATGTGGCTCACCAGCTTCTTGTTCTCGAACTTGTCGAGCGAGAAGCCATAGCCGGTCTTCGAACGGTCATCGTACTGTTGGATATAGGCTATGATGCCTTTGCCCACCATCAGCTGCACATTGGCGGCAGAGAGATTCTGCTTTCTGTTCTTGTATTTTGTCTCGAAATCGTTCTTGACGATGTTTCCCTTGGGGATGATGTAAGCGCCCAGTCCATAGTTGACAACGGCAATCAAGGCTGCAGAAATCAGGTAGGGTCGCAACAGACGCTTGAAGCTGACACCGGCTGCCAACATGGCGATAATCTCACTATTGCCTGCCAGCTTCGACGTGAAGAAGATCACCGCGATAAAGACGAACAGCGGTGAGAAAAGATTGGCGAAATAGGGCACGAAGTTAGCGTAGTAGTCGAAGACGATGGCCTTGAGGGGCGCGTTGAAACTGGCGAACTTCGAAAGGTTCTCATTGACGTCGAAGACAATAGAGATCGAAATGATCAGGATGATGGAGTAGATATAGGTGCCGATGAATTTGGAGATGATATACCTGTCGAGCCTTTTCAGGTAACGGAAGGGATTCAGGAACTTCACAGCGCTGAGCCATCCCAGCCATTTCCTGACGAAACGGCAGAAAGCATCCCATTTGCGACCGATAGCCCGAAGTCGACGGTATCGTTTGATGTGGTCGCGGATTTTGCTGAAGTCTCTCTCTCTCTTCTTCATCTTCTTTGTCCTAATTGATCAATGACGCTGCGTTTCCATGTGGTGAAATCGCCTTGTTCGATATGATGGCGTGCATCCGTCACCAGTCGCAGATAGAAAGCCAGGTTGTGGATCGAGGCAATCTGCATGGCCAACAGCTCCTGAGCCTTGAACAGATGGTGCAGATAGGCCTTGCTGTGGATACGGTCGATATCACAGCCGTCGGGGTCGATGGGGGAGAAATCGTCCTCCCATTTCTTGTTGCGCATGTTCATCGTACCCTCGTAGGTGAAGAGCAAGGCGTTACGTCCGTTACGGGTGGGCATCACACAGTCGAACATGTCGACACCACGCTCGATGGCTTCAAGGATATTTTGTGGCGTACCGACACCCATCAGGTAACGGGGACGGTCCTTCGGCAGGATCTCGTTGACAACCTCGATCATATCGTACATCACCTCTGTGGGCTCTCCGACAGCCAATCCTCCGATGGAGGCACCACCACCATCGTTCAGTCGGCTCAGCACATCGCAGACGTGTTTGGCGGCATCCTGACGCAAGTCTTTATAGGTACACCCCTGTACGATGGGGAATAGCGTCTGGTTATAGCCGTAGAGGGGCTCTGTCTCGTTGAAGCGCTTGACGCATCGTTCCAGCCAGCGTTGCGTGAGCCTGAGGCTCTTCTCAGCATACTGGTAATCGCTCTGGCCGGGAGGGCATTCATCGAAAGCCATCATGATGTCTGCACCTATCACACGTTCTGTGTCCATCACATTCTCAGGCGTGAAGATGTGTTTGGAACCATCGATGTGGCTGCGGAACTCACAACCTTCTTCCTTCAACTTGCGGATACCCGTCAGCGAGAAGACCTGAAAACCGCCAGAGTCCGTCAGAATGGGACGATCCCAGGTGTTGAACTTGTGTAGTCCTCCTGCTTTTCTGAGAATGTCGAGTCCCGGGCGGAGATAGAGATGATAGGTATTGCCAAGAATAATCTGGGCCTTCACCTGCTCACGGAGTTCTGAAAAATGCACGGCCTTCACACTACCGACAGTACCGACAGGCATGAAGATAGGTGTCTGGATTGGTCCGTGGTCAGTTGTTATCAGGCCTGCACGGGCGTTGCTGTTCGGATCTGTATGTTGTACTTCAAACGTCACTTTCCTGCGTCCTCCTTCTTTTTCCCTCTTTCTTCATCTTCCGGAATGCTCAGGTCGATGGGATTGCTCACAATCTCTTTCGTCAAGGCAAAGTTCCAGACGTCCTGCACGTTCTCGACATAATGGAAACGGACACCTTTCAGATAGACCTCTGGAATCTCGTTGATATCTTTCTCGTTCTCCTGACACATGACGATGTCGGTAATGCCGGCACGTTTGGCTGCAAGTATCTTCTCCTTGATACCACCAACGGGGAGAACCTTGCCACGTAGCGTGATTTCACCCGTCATCGCTGTGTTCTTGCGTATCTTTCGTTGAGTCAGGGCTGATGCGATGGAGGTAGCTATCGTGATACCAGCCGACGGACCATCCTTAGGCGTCGCACCTTCTGGCACATGGATATGGATGTTCCAGTGCTCAAAGATCCGGTTGTCGATATTCAGGGTGTCAGCATGGGCTTTCACGTATTCCAAGGCCAGGATGGCCGACTCTTTCATGACATCACCCAGATTACCCGTCAGGGTCAGTTTCGAACCCTTGCCCTTAGAGAGTGAAGTCTCGATGAACAGGATCTCTCCACCAACACTTGTCCAGGCCAGTCCGGTTACCACACCGGCATATTCATTGCCTTGATAGATGTCACGATAGAAGGGCGCCTTACCCAACAGCTCTGTCAACTCGTTGGTGGTGATCTTCATCTTGGAGTCCATACCGTCGATCTGCATTTTATAGGCAATCTTTCTTAACGCCTTGTTGATCTGCTTTTCCAACTGTCGGACACCACTTTCGCGCGTATATTGCTCGATGATCTTCTCGATGGCGGCCTTATTGAATGTCGGTTTGATGGCCGGTTTGTCGAGACCTGTATTCTTGAGCTCGCGTGGAATCAGATGGCGCTTGGCAATCTCAATCTTCTCTTCTGTGATATAACCGCTCACCTCGATGATTTCCATACGGTCGAGCAAGGGCTTGGGGATGGTACCCAGATTATTGGCTGTGGCAATGAAGAGCACCTTGGATAAGTCGTAGTCTACATCGAGGTAGTTGTCGTGGAAAGCGTTGTTCTGTTCAGGATCGAGTACTTCCAACAAGGCTGAGGCAGGATCGCCGTTATGGGTGTTCTGTGTGACCTTGTCGATCTCGTCAAGGATGAAGACGGGGTTGCTGGAGTCAGCCTTCTGGATGCATTTGATGACACGTCCGGGCATCGCTCCTACATAGGTTCTGCGATGACCTCGGATCTCGGCCTCGTCATGCAGTCCTCCGAGTGACATCCGTACATATTTACGCTTCATGGCTGCTGCAATCGACTTACCCAACGAGGTCTTTCCGACTCCTGGAGGGCCGTAGAGACAGAGGATCGGTGACTTCAGATCGCCACGCAGGGCCAGGACTGCCATATATTCCAGAATGCGCTCTTTCACCTTCTCCATGCCATAATGGTCTTGGTCGAGAATGCGCTGGGCACGTTTCAAATCGAGGTCGTCCTGGGTGTATTCTCCCCATGGCAGGTTGACCATCGTCTGGAGATAGTTCAGCTGAACGTTGAAGTCAGGACTCTGCGGATTCAGGTTGTCGAGTTTGGAAACCTCTTTCTGGAAGGTCTTGGCAATCTCTTCCGGCCACTTCTTCTTAGCGGCTTTCTGTAACAACTCGCGTTTCTCGGGCGATGACTCACCGTTGCTGATTTCTGCCTGCAGGTTTTTGATCTGCTGCTGCAGGAAGTAGTTACGCTGCTGTTCATCGATATCCTCGCGCGTCTTGTTGCGGATGTCGGCCTTCAGATTCTGAAGGTTAATCTCACGGTTGATGATCCTCATGACATTGAAGAGACGCTCCTTGACGGTTTCCGTCTTCAACAGGGCCATCTTCTCTGCCACCGTAAAGGGCAGATTGCTGCAGATGAAGTTCAGCGCCATCGTGTTGTTGGTGATGTTCTTGATGGCGAAAATGGCCTCGTCAGGGAGCTCGTCATTCACGTTGACATATTCTGTGACGAGGTTTCTCAAATCATCCATCGCCGTCTTGAACTCTCTGTCGCGTTTCTCTGGCTCTATTTCCGGCAGGGGCTCCACCACACCTTCCAGTGAGGGAACGGATGCCACGATATCTTTCAATACCAGTCTGCCTGTGGCTTGCACAATGGCTGTGATATTGCCATTGGGCAGCGTCAACATCTTCATCACTTT
Organism: Prevotella sp.; assembly: GCA_016283605.1. Taxonomy (GTDB): domain Bacteria; phylum Bacteroidota; class Bacteroidia; order Bacteroidales; family Bacteroidaceae; genus Prevotella. The sequence goes on along the minus strand of JAEENF010000269.1, from coordinate 13,565 downwards.
GGCGTAGACGCCCGTGTCGTACAAATCATCTTTCAGGGGTACATCTGTATCGGGATCTAATTGTGATACCACTCCAATAACCTGACCTTTCTTTTCGGCCTTCTGAATGAGTGCCTTGCTGGAATCCCTGCCGATAAGGATAGGGGTAAGTACTCCAGGGAAGAGCACTAAGTTGCGAACAGCTAAGATCGGTAATGTTGAAGGGGTGTCACCTTGGTCCAAAAAATCCTGAAAGTCTCCATTAATGTCAGCTATCATCTGGAAAGCTGAATTCTTATCTTGATTGCTCATTTTTTATTCTGTCATTTCAATTATGGCTGCAAAGGTACTAATATAAATTAAGAAAATGCGCATTCCTTTCCAAGAATTAACAAATAATTAGTATCTTTGCACCGAAAATGTCAAAAGATTCTTTTAATTTCAAACAATTCACCATTCGTCAAGACCGTTGTGCGATGAAGGTCGGTACTGACGGAACGCTGCTTGGTGCATGGGCTTCAGCACCTTCTGGTACGTGTCGGATACTTGATATCGGAACCGGTACCGGACTGATTGCGTTGATGATGGCTCAGCGTTTTCCGGAGGCGCATGTTACAGGTATCGATATTGATGGAGAAGCCGTCTGTCAGGCTCGTGAGAATGTGTTGGCATCACCATTTTTCAATAGAATCACTATCCTTGAGGGAGATATTGCCGACTTTCAGGTGGCCGAATCTTTCGATGTCATTGTCAGCAATCCACCCTTTTTCGTGTCTTCTCTTGAGTGTCCGGACAATCAGCGTACTCAGGCACGTCACACGTCGTCATTAACTTACGAGACATTGTTTAAATTTGTCAACAGGTTGCTGTCTGATACAGGAAATTTCTGTCTGATCATACCCTCTGACTATCGTTCGCGAATAGAATCGAAGGCGGCTATGGAGGCTTTGTTTGTGACAAAAGTTTGCAGTATCCGTACCACACCCAACAAGCCGATAAAGCGTTTTTTGATGGAATTTCGGAAACATTCTGTGGATCAAATAGATATTGAAAGTGGTGTGTTGGAGTTTGAGCCGATGAAAAGGAGTGATTGGTATCAGAAATATGTAAATGATTTTTATATCAGATAGACGTCATTATGAAAGTAACGTTATTACAGATTGACATCGTTTGGGGATGTCCCCAGAAGAATATCGAACAGGCACAGCTGCTGATGGACAGAAATCCTGGCGCAGATCTCTATGTGTTGCCAGAAATGTGGAGTACGGGCTTTGCCACACAACCTACTGACGTTGCAGAGGACGAGGCTTCTTCGGTCTCTTTGGCCTGGATGCGCGATGAGGCGCGACAGAAGAAATGTGCCATCTGTGGAAGTCTTGCTGTCAGGATTTCTGACGGTTCTTATCGTAACCGCCACTATTTCGTTGACGGGCAGAAGGGTATTGTCAGTTTTTACGATAAACATCATTTGTTTACCTATGGTGGCGAGAACAAATATTACTGTTCTGGTGACGAACATACCATAGTTGAATACCAGGGATTCCGCTTCTTGCTGCTGACATGCTATGACCTGCGCTTCCCTCTATGGAGTCGTTATGCAGAGCGTCTGCAGTTCGATGCTATTATCTGTGTAGCCAACTGGCCTGAGTCCCGACAGAATGCCTTTCATATCCTGACGCGTTCACGTGCCATCGAAAATGTGGCGTATCTTATTGCGGTGAATCGGGTGGGTGATGACTCGTTTAACCACTATCGGGGTTGTAGTTGCGTGATCAGTCCTATTGGTAAGACGATTGTCAGTTGTCTGCCCAACGTTACTCAGGCGCAGTCTTGCACCATCGACTTGCCCTCCCTTCAACATAAACGCGAAAAGTTCAAGGTTTTAGACGACCGAGATGTAAAATAAGGATAAATTGCAGTATGAAATATTTAGTCATTCTATTTTGTGCAATCTGTGCTATTGGTCAGGCTCAGACGATGAATGTCCACTTAAAGGACGGCCAGACCGTCAGATACGGGCTGTCGGATATTGATTATGTGGACTTTTCAGAGTCAGAAAGTGTAGCAGATCGTACGGTGCTGGTCTACATTAACGGCGAGAACAGTCTCAACGCGTATATCGATGAAGAACTGGAGGAGATGATGACAGGTTCGAGACAAATCGGTGACAATAATCTGCTGGTGTATGTGGATCGGGCCAAGTCGGGTGAGTTACCTTGGCTGGGAAGAATATATCAGGGAGAACTGACTGATGTCGTGAACTTGGCGGAGATGGGTATCAGCAACCAAGATGAATACTCTACAGACCCCAAGGTGATGGAGGCTGTCATGAGGTATGCCTTTGAAAACTATCCTTCAAAGAATAATGATTATGGACTGGTGCTTTGGGGACACGCTTCCGGTTGGCTGTTGGCTGACTCAGTTGCTTATACGAATGCGGCCAGGCAACGAGCCTACGGCGTAGACAGTGGCTCGAACATAAAAAGAGACAAGGGGAAGTGGATCAATATCCCGACGATGGCGAAGATACTGAAGAAATTGCCAAGACTGAGATTCATCTTTGCCGACTGCTGTAACTTCCAATGTCTGGAGACGGCCTACGAACTGAAGGATGTGGCGGAATTCATCATCGGCTCACCGGCAGAGATTCCTGGTGTGGGGGCACCTTACGATACGGTGGTACCGGCTATGTTTGAGCAAAACACCTTTTATTCTTCCATCCTGGACCGCTATGCGGAACAACGTGCCGAAGGGCTTGAAGTTCCGTTGTCGGTGATATGTACTGCTGGTATGGAGAAGTTGGCTGCAGCTACGAGTCAGGTGTTACAAACCATCGTGCCTGCCTTTAATGGGGCAGTTCCAGATATGGATGGGGTTATCCACTATTATTATACCTATCAGTATTTCGATGCCAATGACTTCGTCAGAAAGTATGCACCTATAGCGGATTACGAACAGTGGAAACAGGCTTTCAATGATGTTGTGGTATACAGATGCATGGCCAGTGAGTGGATGACCAACGTGCGGTGGGATCCCTATTATAGTGATTTTACTGTGACAGAAGACCGATACGGTGGGGTGAGTATGTATGTACCTCAGGTGAGTGACTATTGGACCTATGCAAATAATATCAAGAAAATGGGCTGGTATAGGGCTGCAGGCTATCCTGAAGTGGGATGGTAAGGTGTGGAAATCGAAAAAAAAAGCCTTATCTCTTTGTTTAACTCAGATTTTTGCAGTACCTTTGCACCCGCTTATATATTATAATAAGGTATAAGGATGACAGCAAGAAATAAAAAAAGACGCTGGCATTGTCTGTCAGGACAGGAACCTACAGAGATGGACAAGACCATCATGTATTGGGAAAACAAGGGCAAGGAAGTCCCTACCCGTGACCTGATTAAGACGCCGGAACAGATAGAGGGCATACGCAGGGCGGGTGTCGTGAATACTGGAGTGCTCGATGAAGTCGCAAAACATATCTGTGCAGGTATGTCTACTCTGGAGATTGACCAGATCTGCCGTCAGTATTGTGATGATCACAATGCCATACCCGCTTGTTTGAACTATGGCGGTGATGAGTCGACTCCACCGTTCCCGATGAGTGTATGTACCAGCATTAATGAGGTCGTCTGTCACGGCGTACCTAAGGCCGAGGACATCTTGGAAGAGGGTGATATTATCAATGTAGACTTCACCACAATCCTTGACGGTTATTACGCAGATGCCAGCAGAATGTTCATTATCGGCAAGACTACGCCTGAGAAAGAACAGTTGGTAAGAGTGGCTAAAGAGTGTCTGGAAATAGGTATGGAAGCCGCTAAGCCTTATGGGTTTGTAGGGGATATCGGTCATGCGATAGAGAAACATTGTAAGAAGTATGGCTATGGTATCGTGCGCGATCTTGCTGGTCATGGGGTGGGACTGAAGTTCCATGAGGATCCCGATGTCAATCACTATGGTCATCGTGGTACGGGTATGCTTCTTGTGCCGGGTATGGTGTTCACCATTGAGCCGATGATCAATATGGGAACCTGGCGGGTGTTCATCGATGCTGACGACCCATATGGTTGGGAGGTCATCACCGAGGATGAGAAACCGAGTGCCCAATGGGAACATACGCTGGTTATGACAGATCATGGAGTAGAGGTACTAACGTACTAAAGTATTGATATAGAGTTATGATAGCACAGGAAGGTGTGTATATTTTGGCTATTGAGAGTTCGTGCGATGATACATCGGCTGCAGTACTGAAAGACGGCGTGCTGCTGTCGAACGTGACAGCTTCGCAGGCTATACATGAAGCTTATGGCGGTGTGGTGCCGGAATTGGCATCGAGAGCACATCAGCAGAATGTGGTACCTGTAGTAGATCAGGCCATCAAGAAGGCTGGTATCACCAAGGAGATGCTGACTGCAATAGCATTCACCAGAGGACCGGGACTGATGGGGTCTCTGTTGGTCGGCGTGAGCTTCGCAAAGGGCTTCGCAAGAAGTCTTGGTATACCCCTTATAGACGTCAATCACTTACAGGGGCATGTGATGGCACACTTTATCAAGGAAAGTGAAGATGACCATCATCAACCGCCGTTGCCATTCCTCTGTCTGTTGGTTTCTGGCGGAAACTCACAGATTGTGAAGGTGAACGCATACAATGATATGGAGGTTTTGGGACAGACTATTGATGATGCAGCTGGTGAGGCTATTGATAAGTGTTCGAAGGTCATGGGACTTGGCTATCCGGGTGGTCCGATCATCGATCGACTGGCTCGTCAGGGGAATCCCAAGGCTTTTACTTTTGCAGAGCCCAGCATACCAGGTCTCGACTATAGTTTCTCAGGACTGAAAACCTCTTTTTTGTATTCGTTACAAAAGTGGGTGGCAGAGGATCCTGACTTCATCGAAAAAAACAAGGAAGACATTGCTGCTTCGTTGGAATGGACGATAGTAGATATCCTGATGAAGAAACTGAAGAAGGCTGTGAAACAGACAGGAATTAAACATGTGGCTGTGGCAGGTGGTGTGAGTGCGAACAACGGACTGCGCAATGCGTTCTATGATGCGGAAAAGCGTTACGGTTGGACGATCTACATACCGAAGTTCAGTTATACCACGGATAATGCTGCGATGATTGGTATCGTGGGATATTATAAGTATCTTGATGGAGAGTTTTGTCCAATAGATGCTCCAGCATTCTCTAAGGTGACATTCAAATAAAATAACGAAATCAGATAATTGTAAATAATATGATGGATTTTGAAGCAAAAGTTATAAGTAGGGAAATCAGTGAGATCTTGTGGGAAATGGAGAAAACGGTCAGTACCGCAGAGAGTTGCACTGGCGGACGTATTGCTGAGGCTATTATCGCTGTACCGGGAGCTTCGAAGTACTTTAAGGGAGGTATCATCTCGTATGTAAATGAAATAAAAGAATCCATGTTAGGTGTTGATCCCAAGGTGCTTGAAGAACAGACTGCAGTATGCGAGGAGGTGGCTAGAGAAATGGTCATCGGAGCTTGTAAGGCCATGAACACAGACTATGCCATATCAGCAACAGGTATCGCGGGTCCTACAGGAGGCTCAAAAGAGATACCTGTAGGTACCATCTGGCTGGCTTGTGGCAATGAAAATAGAATCACAACTGTCAAAGTTGAAGAAGATCACGGACGAGACATTAATCTGGCCATTGCTACCAACAAAGCTATGCAGATGTTTTTGGACTATCTTAAGGCTGAGACAGTTGCAGAAGAAAAGGAATGAGTTAAAAAACATTAATTGTTTGGCAAAACAACATTCTAACTTTCCTTGTTTCGAAGAAAATGTGTAATTTTGCACCCTGTTTGGAATAAGTAAGTAAAAAGAACTAGTAAAAAAGTAGATAGAAATGTCTAAAGTTTGTCAAATTACAGGAAAGAAGGCACAGATAGGTTGTAATGTGTCTCACTCAAAGCACCACACGAAGAGAAGCTTTGATGTTAACCTGTTCAGCAAGAAATTCTACTATGTAGAGGAAGATTGCTGGATTCAGTTGAAGATCAGCGCTGCTGGCCTTCGTATGATTAATAAAGTCGGTCTGGACGCAGCCTTGAAGCAGGCTGTTGCTAAGGGATATGTAGACTGGAAAGATATTAAAGTGATAGGAGATTAACGACGATGGCAAACAAGAAAGCAAAAGGTAATCGCGTCCAGGTGATTCTGGAGTGCACCGAGATGAAGAACAGTGGTATGCCGGGTACAAGCCGTTATATTACGGTAAAGAATCGTAAGAACTCTCCCGAGCGTCTCGAGTTGATGAAGTATAACCCAATCCTGAAGAAGATGACTCTTCACAAGGAGATTAAATAATTAGGACTGACGTATGGCAAAGAAAACCGTTGCTACCCTCCATGAAGGTTCAAAGGATGGTCGCGCTTACACAAAGGTGATCAAGATGGTTAAGAGCCCCAAGACTGGTGCTTACATCTTCGACGAGCAGATGGTTCCTAACGAGGCTGTTAAGGACTTCTTCAAGAATTAATAGAGATACTTAGATAAAAAAGAGAGGTTGCAAAACATTTTGCGACCTCTTTTTTTTGCGATTTCATCGAAATTTATTATCTTTGCACCCATAATAGTTATATTATGGGAATATTTGGCTTTTTTAATAAGAATAAAAAAGAGACCCTTGATAAAGGTCTCGAGAAAACGAAGACAAGCGTTTTCGATAAGCTGACTCGTGCTGTAGCAGGGAAATCGAAGGTTGACGATGATGTGTTGGACAATCTGGAGGAAGTCTTGATTACCAGTGATGTCGGTGTGGACACAACGCTGAAAATCATCGAGAGAATTGAGGAACGGGTGGCGCGTGACAAATATGTGAACACCTCCGAATTGAATAAAATTCTCAAAGAGGAGATTGCTTCACTTCTGGAGGAGAACCATTCGGAAGATAATGACAATTGGGACCTGCCCAGTGACCATAAGCCCTACGTGATATTGGTGGTAGGTGTGAATGGCGTCGGTAAAACAACGACTATCGGTAAACTCGCCTGGCAGTTCAAGCAGGCAGGCAAGAAAGTCTACTTAGGTGCTGCTGACACCTTCCGTGCTGCTGCTGTGGAACAGTTGTGCATCTGGGGTGAACGCGTAGGGGTGCCTGTTGTCAAGCAGCAGATGGGCTCAGATCCAGCCTCTGTGGCTTTCGATACCCTTTCGAGTGCCAAGGCCAATGGGGCAGATGTCGTGCTGATAGATACCGCCGGTCGTCTGCATAATAAGGTGGGTCTGATGAACGAGTTGAAGAAAATCAAGGATGTGATGAAGAAGGTGTTGCCCGAGGCTCCTGATGAGGTGATGCTCGTGCTTGACGGCTCTACGGGACAGAATGCCTTTGAACAGGCCAAGCAGTTTGCTGCCGTTACTCAAATTACCTCGCTGGCCATAACCAAACTTGATGGCACCGCAAAGGGTGGTGTCGTCATTGGTATCTCTGATCAGTTGAAAGTGCCCGTCAAATATATTGGACTGGGTGAGGGCATGGAAGACTTACAGCTCTTTAACAAGACCCAATTTGTAGATTCCTTGTTCGCATGAAGAAAACCATCGATTTCATTTCGCTCGGATGCTCGAAGAACCTCGTGGACAGTGAGGTCCTGATGGGTTTGATGGAGGCTAACGGCTATCATTGTACTCATGATAGTGATGATCCACAGGGTGAAATCGTCGTTGTTAATACATGTGGTTTTATTAATGATGCCAAAGAGGAAAGCATTAACACCATTTTGGAATTTGCTCAGGCGAAGACTGAAGGACGCATCGAAAAACTCTTTGTGATGGGCTGTCTGTCGGAACGCTATCTGGCAGAGTTGGAAGAGGAAATACCTGAGGTGGATGGCTGGTATGGCAAGTTCAATTACAAACAACTTCTGAAAGACCTTGAAGGCGAAGGGTTTAAGGCTTGTGAAGGATATCGTCATATTACCACACCGAGCCACTATACCTATATTAAGATCAGCGAGGGCTGTGATCGTCATTGTGCTTATTGCGCTATCCCGTTGATAACTGGAAAGCACCAGAGTCGACCGATGGAGGAAATTCTCGACGAAGTGCGCCATCTGGTAAGCCAGGGTGTCAAGGAGTTTAATGTCATTGCCCAGGAACTGACCTACTACGGGGTGGACATCGATGGCAAGCAGCATATCGCAGAACTGATAGAACGGATGGCTGACATCAAGGGCGTGGAGTGGATTCGTCTGCACTATGCCTATCCGACGCATTTCCCCTGGGCTCTGCTCCGGGTGATACGGGAGAAACGGAATGTCTGCAACTATCTCGATATCGCCCTGCAACATATCTCCGACCGTATGTTGGACAGGATGAAGCGTCACGTGAGCAAGCAGGAAACCTACGAACTCGTGGAGCGTCTGCGTCGGGAAGTACCAGGTATACACCTGCGTACGACACTAATGGTAGGCTTCCCTGGAGAAACGGAAGAGGATTTTGAGGAGCTCCTTGCCTTCACCAAATGGGCCCGTTTTGAGCGAATGGGTGCCTTTGCCTATTCGGAAGAAGAGGGAACCTATTCTGAACAGCATTATGAGGATGATGTTCCTGAAGATGTAAAACAGAGGCGTTTAGACAAATTGATGCGTGTACAACAGAATATCAGTTCGGAGGTTGAAGCAGAAAAGATAGGAACTATCCAACGTGTAATCATTGATAGACAAGAAGGCAACTATTACATCGGTCGTACGGAGTTTTGCTCACCAGAGGTGGATCCGGAAGTACTCATTCCCGTCCACGAGAAAGTGTTGGAAATTGGTGAGTTCTACAAAGTTCGTATAACTGATGCTGAAGAATTCGATTTATATGCAACTGCTATTACTTATTGAGATATGAATAACAAAGACTACATTTCAGAACTGGCTAATCGTACGGGTCGTTCTCAAGAAGACACCCAGAGAATGGTAAATACTGTTATCGAAGCGATGGGCGATCATTTCCAGGAAGATGACTCGATACTCGTTCCGAATTTTGGAACATTTGAGGTGAAAAAGAAACTGGAACGTATCATGGTTAATCCCTCTACGGGTCAGCGGATGCTTATTCCACCCAAGTTGGTGTTAAACTTTAAGCCTAATTCCGGATGGAAAGAACGTGTTAAAAGTGGAGGAACTGAATGATGGCTAGGATATTAATCAATGAATTAGCATCCGTCTTGTCTGAACGGAAGAAACTGAATAAGAAAGAAGCATCGAACTTTGTCAATGAGCTGTTTAATCTGATTCAGGAGGGTCTTGAAAAAGACAGACTGGTTAAGATCAAAGGTCTTGGAACGTTCAAGATCATTGAAGTGGATGATCGTGAGAGTGTGAATGTCAATACCGGAGAGCGTGTATTGATTGAAGGACACGACAAAATTTCGTTTACGCCCGATGCCCTGATGAAGGAACTGGTGAACAAACCTTTTTCGCAGTTTGAGACGGTGGTATTGAATGAGGGCGTAGATTTTGCAGACATGTCTGAAGAGACAGCGGAACGTCAAAATGAAGTGACGATAGAGGAACCTGTTGTCAAAGAAGAACCTATCAATATAGAGAAACCTATTGCAAAAGAGGTTCCCACATCATCTGAGGACGAGGAACCGTCTATGGCACCTTTAGTGGACTTCACTTCTGATCCCGAGTCCGATGCAACTCCAGAGGAAAAGCCAGAGGAAAAGCCAGAGCCTAAGCAGGAACCAAAGCTGGAGCCAAAGGCAGAGGTCATGTCTGAGCCCCAAGCAGAACCTGCATCTGAGGAGGTCTTAGAATCCGAAGAAACAGAGGAGGATACTCCTGTGGAGGAAGACGTTGAAGTTGAAAACTCTGGTTTTAACTGGAAGAAATGGGTGATACCAGCAATATTCTGTGTCCTTGTCTTTGTTGGAGGATATCTCTTTGGTCAGTTTGCCAAAGGGCAGAAAGAGGTTGTTCCTGAGAAAGTCGAGAAGAAACCTGCTGCGGATCTTAAGAAACCTGCATCAGAGTTGAAGAAACCGGATACAGGATTGGATAAGCCTGCAAATGAAGAAACCCAAACAGTACAGAAGGAAGAAACAATAGCTCAGAAGGAAGAGGTAACAGCTCAAAAGGAGGAAACTCTGGACAAGTATGAGGAGATGGACGTTCGTGTGCGCACAGGTGCATATCGCATTATTGGTCTTGATCACACGGAGAAAATTAAGGCTGGAGATAACCTGACAAAGATATGCAAACGTACCATTGGAAATGGTATGGAATGCTATCTGGAGGTTTATAATGATATCAAGTCGGGTACTGAACTGAAACCTGGTGGGGAGATTAAGATTCCAAAACTTGAATTAAAGAAGAAAAAGTCAAAAATACAGGAATAATTATAGTGAGAATTCCCTCTTGAATGAAAAAGTTTCTTAAAACTTAGGTTTTGGGAAACTTTTTTAATATTATTTAGATGGTGTAATGTATAAAATAACCGATAAATTCACTACTTTTGCGGTCAAATTCAGAAAACAATAAAAAGAAAATATTATGGCAGAAGCAATTGATATCCGAGAATTGAATATCCGGATTGAACAACAAAGCGCATTTGTCACCAATCTGGTGACAGGTATGGATCGTGTCATCGTAGGTCAGAAGCACCTTGTGGATTCTCTTTTGATTGGTTTGTTGAGTGATGGACATATCCTTCTCGAAGGTGTTCCAGGTCTTGCTAAAACACTGGCTATCAAAACGCTTTCACAGCTGATTGATTCTGAGTACAGTCGTATCCAGTTTACTCCTGACCTTCTTCCTGCTGATGTCATCGGTACGATGATTTACTCGCAGAAGGATGAGAAGTTCCAGGTGAAGAAAGGTCCTGTATTTGCAAACTTTGTTTTGGCTGATGAAATCAACCGCGCTCCGGCTAAGGTGCAGAGTGCATTACTCGAAGCTATGCAGGAGAAACAAGTGACTATTGGTAGTGAAACCTTTAAGCTTCCAAAACCATTCCTTGTGATGGCTACTCAAAATCCAATCGAGCAGGAAGGAACCTATCCTCTGCCAGAAGCACAGGTGGATCGATTTATGTTGAAAGTGGTCATTGACTATCCATCATTGGAAGAAGAGAAGAAGATTATCCGTGAGAATATTGCTGGTGAGATGCCGACGGTAACACCGGTTACGACAGCAGAAGAGATTCTTCGTGCACGCTCAGTCGTGGGTGAGGTCTATATTGACGAGAAGATCGAACAGTATATTGCCGATATCGTCTTTGCTTCACGTTATCCAGACCGTTATGGATTGAAAGATCTGAAAGACATGATCAGCTTCGGTGGTTCTCCTCGTGCAAGTATTAATCTTGCAAAGGCTGCCAGAGCTTATGCCTTCATCAAACGTCGCGGTTATGTGGTACCAGAGGATGTCCGTGCTGTTGCACATGATGTGTTGAGGCATCGTATTGGTCTGACCTACGAGGCAGAAGCCAGCAACATCACGAGTGAAGAAATCGTATCAAAGATTATTAATAAGGTCGAAGTACCTTGATCATTGAAGATTGAACATTGAATATTGAAGATGGAGACATCGGAGATCATCAAGAAAGTCCGTAAGATCGAGATTAAGGCCCGAGGCTTGAGCTCGAACATCTTTGCTGGTCAGTATCACTCTGCCTTTAAGGGTAGGGGTATGGCCTTTAGCGAGGTGCGTGAATATCAGTTCGGTGATGATGTTCGAGACATTGACTGGAATGTGACAGCCCGCTTCCACCGCCCATATGTGAAAGTGTTTGAAGAGGAACGCGAGCTCACGGTGATGTTACTTGTTGATGTCAGCGGCTCTCTCGATTTCGGTACTCAGAAACAAATGAAACGTGATATGGTGACGGAAATTGCTGCCACCATCGCCTTTAGTGCTATTCAGAATAACGATAAGATTGGTGTCGTGTTTTTTTCGGATAAGATAGAGAAGTATATTCCACCAAAGAAAGGCCGTAAGCATATTCTTTATATCATCCGTGAAATGTTGGACTTCCAACCGGAGTCGAAACGTACGGATGTGAATCAAGCGGTAGAATTCTTGTCCAGTGTACAAAAAAGACGTACGACAGCATTTATCCTGAGTGACTTCTTTGTCCGTAATAACTTTATGCAGTCATTACAGATTGCCAACAGGAAACACGATGTGGTAGCCATTCAGGTGTATGACCAGCGTGCAAAAGAGTTGCCGGATGTGGGATTGATGAAAGTCGTTGATGCCGAAACGGGTTTTGAACAATATGTAGATACGGGTTCGAAAAAGCTTCGTGAGTCTTATCGAAAATACTGGATGGACCGTCAGTCAGAACTGTCGGAGATATTTAACAAGAGCAATGTTGATAATATCAGCATAGCCACTAATGATGATTTTGTGAAATCTCTGCTGATGCTGTTTAAACAACGTAGTTGAAGCCCTGATGACACAGATTAACACAGTTTTGAGTAAATAGATGAAGATTAAAGAAGATAATACACGAGTGAGATGGATGATGAAGATACTTGTAATACTATTCATCATTCATGGTTCGCTATTCGCTTCTTTCGCTCAGGTCTCCGTAGAAGCCAGTATTGACCAGATTGAAATGCTGGTAGGACAACAGGCACATGTTACTCTGAAGGCGGTTGCTAAGAGAGAGTCGAAAGTGGAGTTCCCGCAGTTCCAATCCACTCAGCAGATCACTCCAGGTGTGGAAGTTCTGGCTTGTCAGCCACAGGATGAACAAGAGGCTGATAATGGTTTCGTAGAGAAGTCTATGGTTTATACCATCACTTCTTTTGATGATACCTTATATTATCTTCCACCGTTGACGGTAAAAGTTGATGGCAAACCTTATAAAAGTAAGAGCCTGGCTTTGAAGGTGCTGACGTTAGAGGTCGATACCACTCACGTGGAGCAGTTCTTCCCTCCCAAAGGTGTACAGGACAATCCTTTTGAATGGAGTGAATGGAGCCTGATTTTCTGGTTGAGCGTTTTAGTGCTATTCCTCTCTGCTATAACATATTATATCTACATTCGTCTTCGTGATAACAAACCTATTATTACGCATATTCGTATCGTGAAGAAATTGTTACCCCATCAGAAAGCCATGAAGGAAATAGAACAGATCAAGGCCGAAAAGATGGTAACTGCGGAGAATTCAAAGGAGTACTATACCAAGTTAACAGACACCCTTCGCAAATACATCGAGGAACGTTATGGTTTCAATGCGATGGAGATGACCAGTGGTGAGATTATCGAGAAGCTGATGTCTATTCAGGATCAGAAATCTCTGGATGAACTGCGACAGTTGTTCACGACTGCCGATTTGGTGAAGTTTGCAAAGTATTCAACCCTCATCAATGAGAACGACATGAATCTCGTCAATGCCATTGAGTTCATCAACCAGACGAAGTTGGAGAATGTTCCTACAGAAGAAACGGTGAAACCACAGTTGTCTGAAGAAGACCAGCGCAGTGTGAAGACATGTCGAATACTAAAGACGGTCATTACCGCATTGATGGTGGTTAGTCTCCTGTTGCTGATTTATGTTGTATATGCTACATATCAACTGATTAATTGATTGAAAGTATGGAATT
>JAEENF010000268.1 GCA_016283605.1 Prevotella sp. | reverse complement strand
ATAACAACAAGCGTATCTACCGCTATGCCGAGACCCTGCTCAATGCTGCCGAGCTGCTACTCCAGACGGGTGGCAGTGCCGCTGAGGCAACAGGTTATGTGAACGAGGTCCGTGCCCGTGCCGGACTAGCAGCCCTGGGCAACGTCACCATCGATGACATCTTCACCGAGCGTCACCTGGAGTTCTGTGGCGAGGGTAAGCGCTATTTCGACCTTGTACGTGCTGAAGGTATTGCCGGTGCCACACAGAAGGCCTCGACCGTACTCGTGCCCGACAGCTACGGCTATCGTACCAACAGCTGGACACCCAGCAAGAAGCACATCCCTCTGGCTCAGTCTGAGCTCGACGCTGATCCCACACTGAAGCAGAATAACTATTAAAATGAAAATTGATAATTGAAAATTGATAATTATGAATACCAAGATATATAAGCAATTATCCGCTGTTCTGGTAGGTTGCGGTTTTGCCGCAACTCTCGCCTCCTGCTCTGCAGACGAATTCAGCGGTGCTGACGCCAACGGACTGCCTACCGTCAGCGGCATTGACTTCCAGATGAGCGTCGACCAGGAAACCAACCAGATGTTGGCCACCTATACCCCAGCCGCTGGCACCTATCCTGTCTGGATTCTCGACGGCACATCCTATTCAAGCCTCAACGAGGTTGGCTATAAGAACACCGAGAAGGGCACCCACACCGTCGAGCTGCGCATCGGCAACCGCAACGGCATCAGTCAGGCCGGTGTGAAGAAGGAATACACCTTCAACGAGACCAAGGTGGACTGGAGCCCCGAGTTCCGTCGCATCACTGGCAAGGAGTGGCGCATAGCCAACAAGGAAGCCGCACATCTGGGCTGTGGACCGGGCGGCACTACAGGCACAGAGTGGTGGAGTGCTGCACCCGACGACAAGAAGGGCACTGGCCTCTACGACGACCGCATCACCTTCACCGCCGACAATCAGAAGGGCGGCACCTACACCTACAACCCCGGCCCCGACGGCATGACCTATATTAACAAGGGTACCACGCTGTGGCTCACCGGTCAGGACCCCGACTTCGACTATGCCCTTGGCGAGCAGACGGCAGCCTGGTACTTCGAGAAAGATGACGACGGCACCAACTACATCGTGCTGGCCGACAATACGGCATGGCCCTACATCTCGACCGACGACCAGTATCAGCACCCCCGCTTCAAGGTGGAGACGCTGACCAACAAAAAGTTGGAACTCGTCTACAATGCTCCCGACGGCTCCATTGCCTGGCACTTTATCTTCACCAGCGAGGAGGGCGAGAAGGAGTTTGCAGGCTTCGATGCCAACAGCGACTTCAATATGTGGAAGAATGTGGAGTACAATATGTTCTTCTACTATGCCCCCGGCTGGAATCAGATTGCCAACCCGGAGTTCGTGGCCAACGGCAATGACTATACCGTGACGCTGACCGAAGCCACCACCGACCAGTGGCAGGCTCAGATGGCCTTCAAAACCACGAACATCTCGACGTCGGCTGCCAACAACTACGATTTCTCCTGCATCATCAACAGCAGCAACGACCTGAACGGCGTCACCGTGAAACTGGTAATGGACGGCGACGACAACGTGTTCTACTTCACAGACCGCATCGACCTGAAGGCCGGCGAGGACTACATCTTCTGGAAGAGCGACATGCCGGGCATCGACATGGAGCGCGTCAACCTGTTCTTCGACTTCGGAGGATGTCAGGCCGGCACCGTGGTCAACATCAGCAATATCGTGCTGAAAGATCATGCCAACGATGACGGCACTGTGTTGCCTAACAACGATACACCCGATAATCCCGACCAGCCTAAGATGGATTGGGACTACGAAAGCGGTGCTAACCTGTGGAAGGCGGTGGACGATGGAACGCTGTTCGATGCCTTCGGCTACTGGTTCGCTGATAACAGCTGGACACAGATACCTAACTCAGAGTGCGTCCACAACGGCGACACCTACGAGATCACCCTTCCCGAGGGTATGGGCGGCTCACAGTGGCAGGGTCAGTTCCACATTGACACCAAGCTCACAGCACTTGCCTCGAAGGCTTACAACTTCTACTTCGTGATGGAGGCTGACCAAGATTGTCCGCAGGTGACCATCAAGCTGACTGACTCTGGCGACACCAACTTCTTCTGCGAAGGACGCCACGATGTGAAGGCTGATGAGCCGTTCATCTTCAAACTGACGGGAGCAACCCTGAAAGAAGGCAAGGATGCCGAGGCTATCCGTCTGTTCTTCGACTTCGGCGGCTCACCTGCCGGCACTAATATCAAAATCAGCAAGATTTACTTCGAGGAAGCTGTCAGTTTGAACTACGACGATGCCGACAACCTGTGGAAGGCCGTTGACGACGGTACAATGTTCGATGCCTTCGGCTATTGGTTCGCTGACAACGGCTGGACGCAGATTGCCAACTCGGAGTGCGTCCACAGCGGCGACACCTACGAGATTACTCTTCCCGAGGGTATGGGCGGCTCGCAATGGCAGGGTCAGTTCCATATCGACACCAAGCTGACGGCAAGCGGCTCAAAGGCCTACAACTTCCAGCTGGTCATCGAGGCCGACAACGACTGTCCGGGCGTGACCATCAAACTCACCGACGCAGGCGATACCAACTTCTTCTGCGAGGGCCGTCACGACATCACTGCCGATGAGCCGTTCGTATACACCCTGAAGAATGCCACACTGAAAGAAGGCACCGATGCATCTGCCATCCGTCTGTTCTTCGACTTCGGCGGCTCTCCTGCAGGTACAAAGGTTAAGATCAGTAAGATTGTCTTTAAAGAAGCACAATAAATGAAACGATTCATGCTTAATACATTTTTGCTCTCTCTCGCCGTAGCCTTTACGGGCTGCGGTGGAAGCAGCGACGACCCGCAGCCCGCAGCAGTCAGCATCACCGTTTCGCAGGAGAGCATCACAGCACCTGCCGATGGCGGTACCTACACCATCAACGTTACCACGACGGGTAAGGAGTGGGGCGCCTACAGCGACCAGGACTTCATCACCGTCGATACGAAGAATGCCGTATCACAGTCGGGTACGCTGACCGTCACTATTCCCGCTAATCCCACGACCAGTGTCCGTACAGGTACTGTCACCGTCATGTCAGGTACAGCCCGTAAGACCGTCAGCGTCTCACAGGAGGCTGCCGCCAAGTCAGCCTACAATGCGCCCGAGGGTTACAGCCTCGTCTGGCAGGATGAGTTCGACAAAGGCACCGAGCTGAATGGCGACGACTGGACGCACGAAGTGAAGAATAGCGGTTGGGTGAACCACGAGTTGCAGAACTACGTGAACCACAAGACCCCCGAGGGCAACCTCGTCACCGAGGTGAAGGGCGGCAAACTCCGCATCACCGCCCTGAAGGAGAACGGTAAGGTCTACTCCGGCCGTGTCTATGCCAAGGTGAAAGAGGGTTGGAAGTATGGTTATATCGAAGCCAGCATCAAGTTGCCGAAGGGCAAGGGCACCTGGCCCGCCTTCTGGATGATGCCCGTGAACTTCCGTTCCTGGCCGGCAGACGGTGAGATCGACATCATGGAAGAGGTAGGCTACCATCCCAACTACGTCAGTTCCAGTCTCCACGCCAACGCCCACGTCCACTCTAACGGTACGCAGGTGACCCACGAGATGCTCTGTCAGGGTGCTGAGGACGAGTTCCATACCTATGCCATCCTCTGGACGGCCAACAATATCACCACCTATGTCGACGGTAAGGTTCAGCTCTCCTATGACAATAAGGGTAAAGGTCGCGACGACTGGCCCTACGAGGATCCCTTCTACGTCATCTTCAACCTCGCCTGGGGTGGTGACTGGGGCGGTGCCCAGGGTGTCGACGAGAGTGCCCTCCCCTGTACGATGGAAGTAGATTATATCCGCGTATTCCAAAAAAAGTAAGACATGAAACATCTGATATTAACAACTGTAGTGGGCTTAGTGAGCCTGAGTCCACTACATGCGCAAATCATACCCGTTTACCTCGACGAGAGCAAACCTGTGGAGCAGCGCATCGACGATGCCCTCAGCCGTATGACGCTCGATGAGAAGATTGCCGTGATCCACGCCCAGTCGAAGTTCTCGAGTCCTGGCGTGAAGCGCCTCGGCTTCCCCGACCTGTGGACGGATGACGGCCCTCACGGTGTACGTCCTGACGTACTCTGGGACGAGTGGGTGCAGGCCGGACAGACCAACGACTCGTGCGTGGCCTTCCCTGCCCTCACTTGTCTGGCCGCCACCTGGAACCCTGATATGGCACGCCTCTATGGCGAGAGTCTCGGTGAGGAAGCCCTCTACCGCAAGAAGAGCGTCATCCTCGGTCCTGGTGTGAACATCTACCGCACTCCGCTTGGTGGACGTAACTTCGAGTATATGGGTGAAGACCCCTACCTCGCCTCACGCATGGTGGTACCCTACGTGCAGGGATTGCAGTCGAAAGGTGTGGCTTCGTGTGTCAAGCATTACTGTCTGAACAACGACGAGGAGTATCGTCATCAGGTGAATGTCAAGGTCAGCGACCGTGCCCTGCATGAGATCTACCTGCCCGCCTTCAAGGCTGCCGTAACAGAAGGTAAGGCCTGGGCCATCATGGGAGCATATAACCTATATCAGAACCAACACAATTGTCATAATAACATCCTCCTGAACCAGATTCTGAAGCGCGACTGGGCCTTCGACGGTGTGGTCGTCAGCGACTGGGGCGGCTGTCACGATACCGACGAAGCCGTGAAAAACGGACTCGACCTCGAGTTCGGCACCTGGACCGACGGTCTGACGATGGGCAAGACCAATGCCTACGACAGCTATCACATGGCCGAAGCCTACAAAAAGGCTATTCTTCAGGGAAAGTACACCACGAAGGAGCTCGACGAAAAGGTGCGCCGTGTGCTGCGCCTGTTCTACCGCACGACGATGCAGCGGGAGAAACCCTTCGGATTCCTCTGCAGCGAGAGTCATTATGAGGCTGCACTGAAGATAGCACAGGAAGGCATCGTGTTGCTGAAGAATGAAGGAGCTATCCCGTTGTTGCCGATTGATCTGGCAAAGACAAAGCGCATACTCGTGGTGGGTGAGAATGCCATTAAGATGATGACCGTCGGTGGTGGCTCGTCCTCCCTTAAGGTCCAGAAGGAGATCCTCCCCCTCGATGCCCTCAATGCTCAATGTTCCGCTCGGCCGAAGGACGCTTGCTACCAACGGGACGCAAGAATGTTCAATGTTCAATGTGATTACGCCCGCGGCTATGTCGGTGATACGATTCAAAGCTTCGACGGCGTGTCGGTAGGCAGGTCGCTTTATGAGACACGCCCGCAAGCCAAACTCACTGCCGAGGCGGTGGAGAAA
The DNA here is from genome assembly GCA_016283605.1 of Prevotella sp. Lineage (GTDB taxonomy): Bacteria > Bacteroidota > Bacteroidia > Bacteroidales > Bacteroidaceae > Prevotella. Next base: position 10,498 of record JAEENF010000268.1, on the reverse strand, counting down.
GCCTGTGAGGCCGATGTGGTGATTTTCTTCGGCGGACTCAACAAGGCCGCCTATCAGGACAGTGAAGGTCATGACCGCCAGAGCTACGACCTGCCCTACGCACAGAATGAGGTCATCGAGGCCATCCTGAAGGTTAATCCGCGACTGGTCTATGTGAATATCTCCGGTAACGGTGCTGCCATGCCCTGGCTCGCAAAGGTTCCCGCCGTCGTACAGGCCTGGTTTATCGGTTCTGAGGCCGGTGAGGCCATCGCCAGCGTACTCTTCGGCGATGTCAATCCCTCGGGTAAGTTGCCTTTCACCTGGTATGCCTCACTCGACCAGTGCGGTGCCCATGCCACAGGCAGCTATCCCGGCACGTGGCGAGCTGACAGACAGATCATCGATGAGGAATACAAAGAAGGGATCTATGTCGGCTATCGCTGGACCGACCGTCTGAAAAAGGAACGTCCGCTGTTCGCCTTCGGACATGGTCTGAGCTATACCACCTTCAAGTTGGACAAGCCCGTGGCCGACAAAAAGCAAATGACAGCCGACGAGGAGATCTCCTTCACGGTGAACGTCACCAATACGGGCAGTCGTCCCGGTTCAGAGACCGTACAACTCTACATCAGCGACAAGAAAGCGAGTGTAGACCGTCCTGTGAAGGAATTGAAAGCCTTCCGGAAAGTGTTCCTTAATCCTGGTGAAAGTCGCGCGGTGACGATGACTATCGGTCGCGACGCCCTGAGCTTCTACGACGAGACGAAGGGGCAGTGGACTGCCGAACCCGGACTGTTCGAGGCACTTGTCGGAACGGCATCTGATCAGTTATCAGGCAAATGTACCTTTGAGCTGAAATGATTTTTTAATTGATCCACATATAATAAGTAATGGTTAGATTGTAAAAAGATTGATTTAGGATTTCATGTGAAGGTCTGGGAGGCTGTGAAGCTTCCCAGACTTCTGCGTTATTATAATCTGATGCCGATAGACGTGTTGATGAACCAGTCGTTCAGGTAGCCTTTGGTGCTGTTATGATGATAGCGGATGTTGTTGAACTGTCCGAAGGTATTGAAGAAATACCGGCCAAAGTTGTAGGTCAGCGACACACGGCCATCGAAGCCTATACTGACGCCGCTGTTGAAGGTCTTGTCGCCCATGGGAGTGATATGCAAGTTATCGTAGAGCCACTCGTCCCACTCCTCGTTGGTCGTCGTGGGGTCCCAGAAGTAGGGGTCTTCCATCAGCTTCTCGATGTTGGTAGCATAGGCATAAGCCTTGAGCTTGTTGACGAAGGTCAGCATAGGCATGGCCAGGACGTTGATGAGCAGTCCGCGGGCCGGAACCCAGTTGTAGGCATAGCCCACGCCCACGCTGCCCTGCCACAGCTTCACCTTACCCAGCCCTTCCATCAGATAGATGAGGTCACCGTTGTGGTCTGAGGAATAGTCGATGCGCGTGTAGTTGTACATCAGTCCGGCCATCAGCGAACCGGCCGACCGCTTCTGGATGACCCTCTGTTTGTAGGCGGCGGCGTAGGAGAACTTCTTGCTATTGAACATATAGTATCCGTCGGCGATAATGGTTTTCACGCGGATGGGGTCTATCAGCTGCACCTCTTGCCAGGTTTCCTTGTCTTTTTCGGCAATCAGGTCGCTGTTCAGGTTGAAGTTCGGGTTATGGTTTTCAAACGAGTGGATACGCACGTTGATGCCGTAGGCACCACCCGTGGCACCGACAGTGATATTGCTGCCCTTGTCGCCGCCCGTGTTCATCGAGTAGCCCAGACCGAGGCCCCTGTAACCGGCCCACAGACCTATGGAGTGCGAAGGCGTGGTCTTCAGATAGGGCTTGACGCTATAATCCTGCCCGGCCATACTTCCCTCGTTGTTCATACTCACAATGGTCTGCTTGACATTGCTTCTTACGGTAATCTGCCACGGTTGTTCCGGCACATCGATATAGCGGCGGTCAACACCCTTGACCACTATGGAGTCGCGCATAGTCTTCACCTTCTTGGCGAGAGATGCCAAGCCCTCTTGTGCCACCGCCTGACTGCAGAAGCCAAGGCTAAGGACCATCATGATGTATTTTAATGTCTTCACTTGCCAATGAGTTGAGTTATAGACTATTTCGGTGCAAAGATATAAAAAAAATCGGACTGACCAAATATCAGTCCGACAAGATTGAAGAAAACTATCTAAAAGTTTTGTTATTTCAATTAGTTTGCTTACATTTGCATCCGAAAGGAATAAAAACGTATGAAGAAACCTTATTGGCTTGAGAAAAAAAAGCTCTATAGCATCATGTTCGAGTCGGACAGTCCGCTCGGACGTATCTTTGACATCACGCTGATTATAGCCATCTCGCTGAGCATCATCATCTCGTTCGTCGAGACAGTTCCTTCGCTGGCCCGTACCTTCAAGCTGGTGCTGGAGATACTGGAATACCTGCTCACCTTCTTCTTTACCGTCGAGTACATTGCCCGTGTCTACTGCTCGCCCCGGCCTCGCGACTACGTGCTGAGTTTCTTTGGCGTCATCGACTTGCTGTCTATCCTGCCGCCTTACCTCTCCTACTTCCTGCCCCACGCACGATACATGATTCTGTTGCGTTCGTTCCGCTTCATCCGTATCTTCCGCATTTTCAAGTTGTTCAGTTTCATCAACGAGGGCTATATCCTGATGCGCTCGCTCCAGAAGAGTCTCACCAAGATCTCCGTCTATTTTATGTTTGTGCTGATACTGGACATCTGTCTGGGTACGCTGATGTTTATGGTTGAGAACGGTCAGCCCGATACGCAATTCACCGACTTGGCCACATCAGTCTATTGGGCCATTGTCACGATGACCACCGTCGGCTATGGAGACATCACGCCTGTTACGGCGATCGGACGTTTGCTCTCGGCATTCGTCATGCTGCTGGGTTATACCATCATTGCCGTACCTACAGGAATCGTCACGGCAAACATTATTGACGAGGTGAAAGAAAAACCGAAGGACGGGCATTGTCCGCGTTGTGATGCCATCGTGCGCGACGAAGACCACTATTGTTCACATTGCGGGGAAAGATTGTAGTAGAAATAAAAACCACGAACCGATATGAAAAAGACTATTTTTGCACTGGTGTGTCTGCTGACAACCGTGACAACGGCATCGGCACAGGCCTGTTACGAGGTAGTACCGCTGCCTCAAAGTATCCAAATGCAGAAGGGAGAGCAGTTTGTCCTTGACGGCAGTGTACAGATTCTGGTACAGGACGGTCTGCAGAACGAGGCGGACTTCCTGCAGGCCTATCTGCAGGATCTGACGGGACTGACGCTGGGCATCAGCGGGAAACGGGAGAAGAAGGTAAGATATATCGAACTCGCCGTCTCACCCAAGGTGGCCGAACGTGAGGGCTATGAGCTCACGGTCAGTAAGAAGGGCGTCACGATTGTAGGCGGTTCGGCAGCGGGCGTGTTTTATGGGGTACAGACGGTGAGGAAAACAATTAGCGAGCAGGGTAATCATAATTATTCATCATTAATTCTTAATCCAATAATTCTTAAAGATGCTCCGCGGTTTTCGTGGCGAGGGATGCACCTGGACTGCTCGAGGCATTTCTGGCCGGTCACGTTCGTGAAGAAGTTCATCGACCTGTTGGCGATGCACAATATGAACGTGCTGCACTGGCATCTGACCGACGACCAGGGCTGGCGCATCGAAATCAAGAAATGGCCGAAGCTGATCACCGTAGGTTCCCAGCGTAGCGGTACGATCATCGGCACGAATTCCGACCTTGACGACGAGACACCTTATGGCGGCTACTATACACAGGAGGAGATACGCGACATTGTGGCGTACGCCGCAGCACGGCATATCACCATCGTACCGGAGATAGACATGCCCGGACACATGTTGGCGGCGCTCGCCTCGTATCCGGAGCTCGGTTGTACGGGCGGTCCCTATCAGGTGGGACACTACTGGGGCGTGTATAAGGATGTGCTCTGCATCGGCAATCCCAAGGTCTATCAGTTCGTGGAGGATGTGTTGACGGAGGTGATGGAACTGTTCCCCAGCGAGGTCATTCACATCGGTGGCGACGAGGCTCCTTCAGACCGTTGGCAGCAGTGTGAGAAGTGTAAGGACGCCTACCTTAAAGATGCCCTTGAAGGTCGACTCGGTGCGGATATGACGAGTGCACGGGAAATGCCGGAGTTCGACATTAGTGCAACATATCAGAGACTCTTCACCCAACGCGTCTTCAACTTCCTCGCCTCAAAAGGGCGTCGTGCCTTGGGGTGGGACGAGATTCTGGACGGTTGTCCTCAGGACGCGATGATCATGTCGTGGCGAGGCAGTGCCCCAGGGGCGAAGGCTGCCGAAGCTGGTCACGACGTGGTGATGACCCCTACCACACATTGCTATTTCGACTACCAGCAGGTGGAAGACACGGAGTTTGAGCCCAGCCGCTGTGGTGGTTTTATCCCTATCGAGAGAGTATATGCCCTGGATCCTGCACCCGACACGCTCTCTGTGGCAGCACGTCAGCATATCCTGGGCACTCAGGCCAACCTCTGGTCGGAGTATATGACGACGGAGAGTATGGTAGAATATCAGGCTTTGCCCCGCATGTCGGCACTGGCCGAGGTGCAATGGACAAAGCCTGAACGTAAGGATTATGAGGCCTTCAAGGAACGTCTGACGCGGTTGACCGCGCTCTTCGAGCATTACGGCTATACCTACGCCAAACACCTATGGCCAGAGCGGCAGATGCCTAATCGGTGGCAATTCTGAGCCACGGATGGACACGGATTAACACGGATGATTATCTGCGTCGCCTATAAAACACGATGGTGTAGATGAGAGCCATGAGTAACAGGAAAATGATGACAGACGCAAAGACAAGAATGATTCTTGTCTGATCCCGAGACACCTGACTGCTTTTCTCAATGACATTAACCACAGAGTTAACCTGATAGGCACGCATCTGAGGTGAGAAGGCCAAGTTACATGCCTTGGCAAACTCTACATAGCGGAGGGCACGGTCGATATCACCGTCATTAGCGAGATGCTCTGCTAAGAAAAGAAGCGAGGCCTGGTTCATCACAGCACACTTGATATCATCAAGAGCCGACCTTCCCAGCCAATAGCAGGTCATATCGTGATTCTTCAGTCTGTCATAGACCATCGAGCAGTAGAAGGCAGCATAAGCACTCTCGTGCGTGCCGTCAGTCACCATCTTCAGCCATTCCTTGCTGAGTGCCAAAGCATCCTGATACAACTGTCGGGCACAGAGGACGTCCACCTTCAGATGGAGCCATTCTTCACTACCCTCATCGGCTACCATCAGCACGGAATCGCGGTAAGCATCCTGCTGGGCAAAATAATCCAGACGCAAATGTTCGCGCTGGGTATAGGATCCTAATTCACCGTAGACGTGCATCCAGGCATGATAATAGTCGACAAGTCCCAGGCTATCGAGAGCAGACCTCTTGACAAGTCGCAGCTGTTCGAGCGACTCATTATCCATATCGGAATTAGAACACTGATAGGCCAACAATGAACGGAAACGCCCGACAAGGTCTGGACGACGAAGAGAATCGGCAAGGCTGATACAAAGCTCGGCATAATGGAGGGCTGAGTCATTCCTGTATGAACTGTAGAGCTGAAAAAGTTCCTCGGCAATCTGGATGCGCTTCTCCAGACTCTCCTCCCTCAGCAGACGGTCGCGAGAGCCAGTAATCCGGCCCTCCAGCTCTGCCACGTACTGTGGCGACTGGCTAATCGCGTCGTCAATCTGCTGATAGAGTGCCTCGAGGTCTATTGATTCGTCCTGAGCTTCAACCACAGGAGCAAACCCAAACACAACTACTAATAAAAGATATCTCACATAAACCATAGTTTCCCAAACAACTATTATTTAGCAATCAATGAAATAGCGAGACCACCACCGGGAGCCTCCTGGAGTTTGAGCGTCTGACCTGCCTTCACCACCTTCTTGGTGATGGTATAAGCCTGCGGATTGGTCTCGTAATGGGCATCCTTGGCATCGGCATAGATAGTGCAGTCGTACTTCTTGTCCTTGTCAAGGAAGTCGAGCTTGATGACAGCGCTATGACCGTTCTCGTCGCACTTTCCACCAATGAACCAGTTGTCGGTACCCTTGGCCTTACGGGCTACGGTGATGTAGTCGCCGGGCTCGGCCTCCAGATACTTGGAGTCATCCCAGTCGCAGGCCACATCGCGGATGAACTGGAAGGCATCGTCGAACTTCTCGTAGTTCTCGGGGAGGTCGGCAGCCATCTGAAGGGGTGAATACATCGTCAGATAGAGCGCCAGCGAGCCCGCGATGGTGATACGCGCCCAGGAGGTGTTGTTGCTCCACTCAGAGAGTTTGGTGACGAAGATGCCCGGGGTGTAGTCCATCGGACCGCCCTGCAGACGCGTAAACGGCAGGATACAGGTATGGTCGGGGTTAGAACCGCCGAAGGCCTCGTACTCCGTACCACGGGCACTCTCGTTGCCCACGAGGTTAGGATAGGTACGACAGATACCCGTCGGGCGTGTGGCCTCATGGGCGTTCACCATGATATGGTGCTTGGCAGCCTCCTTCACGACGTAGAGATAGTGATTGTTCATCGACTGTGAGTAGTGATGGTCGCCACGGGGGATGATATCGCCCACATAACCGGTCTTCACGGCGTCGTAGCCGTATTTGTTCATCAGGTTGAAGGCATCCTCAAGATGACGCTCGTAGTTCTGCGTAGAACTGGAGGTCTCGTGGTGCATGAGGATCTTCACGCCCTTGGAATGGGCATACTCATTGAGCATCTTGATATCGAAGTCGGGATAAGGGGTAACAAAGTCGAAGACATCACGCTTCCACATATTCGCCCAATCTTCCCAACCGACGTTCCAACCTTCTACCAAGACCTGGTCGAGGCCATTCTTGGCGGCGAAGTCGATGTAGCGCTTCACGTTCGCATTATTCGCTTTATGAGTGCTATTGGGTGTTACCTTCGACCAGTCTATCTGATCCAGATGGATAGAGGGGAAGTCATTGGTATAGTGCCAGGAACCACGTCCCACGATCATCTCCCACCAGACACCACAGTACTTCGTGGGATGAATCCAACTGGTATCCTCCAGCTTACAGGGCTCGTTGAGGTTCAGGATCAGATTCGATGACAGCATGTCTCGGGCATCATCGCTGACCATCACCGTACGCCAAGGCGTCTCACAAGGCGTCTGCATGGCGCCCTTCAGACCCGTAGCGTCGGGTGTGAGATGACTGACAAAGGTCAAGGGGTGCGGCAGGGGATAGCCTGTCGGCTTGGGGTTCGGGGTATAGGCATTGCTGCCGCCACCAAGTTGGGTGGTCAGGGCCCTGGTCTCAGCATCGACCAGTTCGAGGTGCATGGTGGCATAGTCCAGACAGGCGGCCTCATGGATATTGATATACAGGCCGTCGGCACTCTTCATCTGCAGCGAGGTCTGTACGCCTGTGGGTGAGAACACCGCTACGGAGGAGTTACCCCAGTTGACGGCTTCCTTCATCTTGCTGCGAATCTCGGAGAGACGGGTCTGCTGGGTCACCTGTTCCTGGGTATCGTAGTCGCCAGGGAGCCACCAAGCCATATGGTCGCCTGCCATTGCAAACTCCGACATCTCTTCCTGAATGAGGAAGTAGTTGAGCTCCTTCTGCTGCGGGAACTCGTAACGGAACCCGATACCGTCGTCATAGACGCGGAAACGGATGAGGATCTCGCGGTTGTTCGCAGGCTGAGACAAGGTCGCCGCATACTCGTTGTACTGGTTGCGGATGTCCTTGGTCTCTCCCCATACGGGCTGCCAGGTCTCATCGAAGGTAGAGGTCTCTTCCTTGGCGAGCGTGAAGCCTTCCATCAGGTCGGTTTCCTTCAGACCTTTCGAGGCGTGCTTGTCTTTGGCCAGGACAAGTCCCAGGTGCGAGGGCTTCACAACCTCGCGACCCTTGTAGGTCATCTCATAGACAGGACGGCCCTTCCCATCCACCGAGAACTTCAGCTCGATATTGCCATTCGGTGACTTCACAGCACCAGCACCAGCTATTAGAGAAACAAACAAACAACTTAATAAACTGATACACTTTTTCATAACTTCTACATTTTAAAAAGTTGTCTTAGTTGTCCAAGTTGTCGTTAAAATCAAAATACAAGTAGTAGTTTTTATTAACGACAACTAAGACAACTTGGACAACATTCTTATTTTCTTCCGCTTTGGATAATTAATGTGTTGATTTCGTTATTGAGTTCATCGGCAGCGAGGAGCTGCTCGAGGGTGATATGCATGCGGTAACGCCAATAGTGACGGGGATTGGCCGGGATGTTGATGCGCTCGGCATTCTGGTCAGGCAACCGGAGTTTCTCGTCGATGCTCATCCAGTCCTGGAAGGAGATCAAACAGAGCATCGAGGGCGACGTCAGGTGACGGCTGATGATGTCCTTTGCCAACCAACCGGGCAGCGGATGGGGTGCGGGTCCACTACGGCGCAGTGAGGTATTGAAGTACTCCTGTGTACGGGCCTCATCCTCATCCCACCACTGACGGAGGGTAGACATATCATGGGTGGAGATGGTATCCACCGAACGGTAGGGGTTGTGCGAGAGCTTTCCGAAACGGATGGTGTCGTCCTTCGGCATCGACTGGATCTCAAGACTCAGGATACGCAACTCGTTCATCACCCAGGGTACGCACTCGGGCACCATGCCCAGGTCCTCGGCACAGACCAGCATACGGGTGGCCTGCGTCAGACGAGGCAGTTTCTTCATCGCCTCAGTATACCAGAACTGGTTGTTGCGGCGATAGAAGTAATCGTTGTAGAGACGGTTGAAGTTGTACTTATCACCATCGTTCAACTGGTTGTAGGCGTCCTGATACTGTACGGCGATACGCGGATGCCAACGGTCGGAACGCTTATGGTCGACGAGGAACAGACCTTCGCTGAACGGTACACCGTAGGCCTCGATCTCCTCCTTACTCATGCCGAGGGCAGGTGCGAACTGTCCCATCAGGCCAGACTTCTCAGGTACGGGAATCTCCCAGATACGGAAGAAGCCCAGCACGTGGTCGATACGGTAGGCATCGAAATACTCCGCCATCTTACGGAAGCGACGTACCCACCACTGACAACCGTCGGCAAGCATCTCGTCCCAGTTGTAGGTGGGGAAGCCCCAGTTCTGACCATCGGCAGAGAACGGATCGGGCGGTGCACCGGCCTGACCGTTAAGGTTGAAGTACTTCGGCTCTACCCAAGCCTCCACACCGTCGCGGGAGATGCCGATGGGGATATCACCTTTCAAGATCACGCGATGGGCACGGGCGTACGCATGGGCGTTGTGCATCTGCTGGTCGAGGTTGTACTGGACGAAATACCAGAACTGCAGCTCCTTCTTACCTTTGAACGTCGGTTTCTGGGTACTCTCTACCGTCGCGGTCTTGGGCCACTCCGAGAAGACGGCCGTACCATAGAGGTCACGGAAATAACAGAAGGCGGCATAAGGAACGAGCCACTCCTTGTTCTGCTCGAAGAACTTCTTATAACTCTCACGGCGTTGCACAGCAGACCACTCCTGTGCAAAAATCTCACGCAGATAGTCCATCTTGGCCGTAAACATCCGTTCGTAGTCAATCTGAGGCAGGGCATTCAGTTCCTGACGCAGGGTCTCGAAAGCCTGACGCTTAGCCTCGTCCTTGATGACCGGCAACTGTCGGAAGTCGGTATACTGCGGATGCAGGGCGTAGATGCTGATGGAGTTATAGGGATAACTGTCCTGCCAGGTGTGGGTGATGTTGGTATCGTTGATCGGCAATACCTGCAATACACGTTGCTTGGTCTTGTCGCACCAGTCAACCATCAGCTTCAGGTCGCCGAAGTCGCCAACGCCAAAGCTACCCTCGCTACGAAGGGAGAAGATAGGAATCACCGTACCTGCGCCCTTCCAGGGATATACCGGGAAATAAGCCTGGGTCAGTTCATAGACGACCACCTCACCCAGTTCTATCTCCGGCAGACAGATGGTACGGTTGATGCCGTTCTCCCAGATCGGTGCTCCATTGGAGAGTGCCACAAACTTAAACTCAAAGGTCTGAGGCAAGCGGTTTGCATCGAGGCTGACCACCCATTCATTATTCTCATGCTCAGTCATGGGGATAACCTGCTTAGCCTCCCAGTTGCCGAGCGCCTCACCTCCACCGACGATACCCAGGCGTTCCTGACTGCGCAATTGTGGGGCACGAACTTTCAGACGTACCGTCTTGGCATATTCCGACGACACAGTCATCTTACACTCACGGGCAAAGACGCAATCGGTGAAAGCCGAAGAGTACATATAGCTGTCTTCAGGAATATCGAGCCAGTGGTCGTAGATGATGTAGCGCACACCTCTGATGGCGGCGAACTCCAGACGATGGGGTTCCACCAGCCACTCATGGCGCGTCTCCTGGTCACCACGATACACGCTATAATAGTAATCAACATAAGCACTAGTCTT
>JAEENF010000267.1 GCA_016283605.1 Prevotella sp. | reverse complement strand
CGGCCAGACGGGCGAGATGTCGCGTTTCATGCTTCAGATGATGGTCGAGAGTCGCCAGCAGATCACTTTCCGTCACCTGGGGGGACATCTGGCGTCAGGCGAACAGCCCAGCACGGGTCTCTCTCCCATTTCCAAGACCCCTGCCGTCATGTCCATCCTCAGCGACCGCCTGCAACTCCTCACCCCCTCCGCCATCAACCGCTACATGCGTTGCCAGCGTATGTTCTTTTATTATTATGTCAGCGGGCTTGAGGAACTCGACGTCAACGAAGACGAGATCATCGACAACCGAATCTTCGGAAACATTTTCCATCTTGCCGCCCATTTGCTGTATAGCCGTCTCGCTGAGCAGTCGCCAGTCATCACGAAAGAGACCATCAACCGCGTACTCGACAACGAGGTCGACATCCACCGTGCTGTCGACGATGCCATCCATGAAGAACTGAAAACCCTTGAACTCAACGGTCTTCAGATCATCAACCGTGAAGTCATCATCCGTTACCTCCATCAGCTCCTCGAGATCGACCGCCGGCTGGCGCCCTTCACCATCCTCGGCCTCGAATATCTCGTCAAGATGCCTTACCGTGTGGCCTCTACTGGCGCGAAGATAGCCATCGGTGGCACCATCGACCGCCTCGACCTGATCACCACCCCCGACGGCCAACAGCGCATCCGCGTCGTCGACTACAAGACAGGCAGCCGCCGTCTGAAGTCTCTCGCTGATGTCGATGCCGTCTTCGACCCAGAGAGTCTGAAAGACCATAGCGACTACTACCTCCAGACCTTCCTCTACAGTTATATCGTCAGCCAGTCGATGAAGCGTGGACAGCTGAAAGTGGACGGTTCTGATTACCAGATAAGCCCTGCGCTGCTTTTCATCCAGCATGCAGGCGTTGACGACTACGACCCCACCCTCTGTCTCGCCAAAGAGCCCGTCAACGACATCTCTGTCATTGCCGAGCCCTTCATGTCGCATATCGATGCCATTATCTCCGACATCTTCGCTCCTGACGGTTCCTTCGTACCTACCGACGACCGCCAGCGCTGCCGCCACTGTCCTTACGCCGCCCTCTGCAGGAACTAGAAGTAGTACTGTTCATCTGATGCTATATCTGATCTGTTGCTTCGTCTTTGCCGATTTCACCGTCAGCACGATGCGATACATCTCCTGTCCCCACATGCCTTGCAGCAGCGGATCGAGCTGACCGCTGACATCCTCGACGGCTGCTTCCAGTTGGTTAGCGTTGTAGCTGATGTGTTTCAGCGCATCGCGGTTGGTGGTCATCAGCATCAGTCGCGTTGGGGCTTTGCAGGCGTTCAACTCGAAATCCTCAGTTACCGATACACCCGTCTTGGTGGCCGTAACGGTCCTTTTCCACGATTTCACCGCAGCTTCCTCAGGATAGGCACCTGCGATGTCGAGTGTCAGCAGTCCGTCCTTGTGGCTCACCACCCTGGCTCCAAATGTCTTACCATCCTTCTGGTCTACGCCATTGATCTGTGGCAGATTGTGATAGCCCGACTGCATGGTCCATGTTTCATAACGCTTGTTGCTGAACGTCTTGGCTGTATATTCGCCCACGCCTGGATCGATAAACAGAGGTTCGCCGTCGATATAAACGATGAAAGACCCCACATCGTTATGATTATGGCTCTCTCCGTTATGTCCTCCTTTCATGGCTGCAAACAGTTCCCCACGTCGTGCAGTCATGATCTGCAGATCAGGCAACCAAGTGTCTTTAATGAGCGGTTCCTGCGTTTTTTCTGCGATATAATCACGGATATGTCGCAAGAAGAACAGCTCACGACCCAACGCAGGAAAGTTGCCGCTCTTGTCATAGAGTCTGGCGGGGTCGGTCAATACCTGTTTCGTTTTGCCCAGATAGGCGCCAAACTCTCTCATCGTCTTGTCGTTCAGCCAGTGGCCGAAGGGATAGACGATGTTCACCTGCTGCACAGCCTTGTTCTCATGGGCATCGGCAAAGTTCACGCAGTAGTCATGGCCGATATAGGTCTTGTAGCAGTATGCGGCCATCCTCCTGATCTTATCGGCCTGGTCATCGAAATGTGAAGCGTCAGGCAACAGTCTCAGCACCTCGAACATCGAGGCAGCAGCTCTGTCCCAGTAGCCAGGACCCTCGTCACAACCGCCATCCTCAGGATAGGCGTCGATGAAGGCCCGTGTGGCTTTCTCTATCTGGGCGATGGCTTCGGCTTTGCGAGCCTCATCCTTCTCGCAGATCAGCACACAGGCCAGCCAGTTGCTGCAGATCCAGGGGTTCCAGTTCATGCCGGCCGTCTTCCACCAGTAGTCTTTGGCCAGAGCTGGCTTCAGGATACGTTTCTCCACCTCTTGGTCTATCCGCTTACAGATGTCGGGCGAAAAGTCATCCAACTGTCTTTCTAGCATATATCTGGTCCAGACGATGAGACTGGCCGTCTCAGCATTGAAGAGGTCCACCTCCTGCATCTCCTGCTGAGGGATCGCTTTGCCGTAGTGGGCAGGGATACCCCACCAGGTTTCTTCGCAGAAGCTGCCCAGTCCATCGATGATGTCGTTCATAAATCTGCCCTTGCCCTCTACGATCTCTGCCATCACGAGCGCAGCCAACTGACGACGTTTCTCAAAACAGATGGCCTCGTAGTTCACGCGGTTGCCTGTCTTCTTGTTCTCAGCAAACACCGTCCAGGGTAGAGTCGTCCATGTTTGGCCCAGATACCGTTCGCCGTATGCGATATAACTCTGCCTCATCTCCTGAGGAATGGAGTCTCGCCAGAAGGCTTCTTCCGCCTGCGGCAGCAGGGCGATATATCTGACGTATTCACACGCCGCCAGCAGGAAGGCACCCACGCCGAAGTTGGCCTGCGAATTGGTGTCGACCGTCTGACCGGGAATGGCACGCTCGCCGATGGGCTGAACGTAGCCCACCCTGCCGTCCTGTTGCAGGGCGACGGTTGTGAGATAGTTCCAGGCCTTTTCGATGGTTGGGCCAAACTCCTTCTTCGACAGATAGCCGTGATTGACGCCCCATAGCAGACCGTAGCAGAAGAAGGCGGTACCGCTGGTCTCGTAGCCAGGCGCCTGCTCTGGGTCCATCATCGAACGGGTCCAGTGGCCTTCGGGCTGTTGCAGTTTCTTCACGCCACGGGCGAGGTTTACGAACTTCTCCACGAAGAACGGCTGATGGTCATAGGTCTCAGGCATGTCCTGCAGCACCTTGGCGAGTCCTGCCAACACCCATCCGTCACCACGGGCCCAGAAGTCTTTCCTCCCATTGGCGGTCTTGTGCTTGGGATAGACGTATTTGCCGTCGCGGAAGTAGAGTCCCGTTTCCTTGTCCAGCATGATGCTGTCGCAATAGAGGATGTTCTCGTAGAGTTTACGCAGATATTTGGTGTCGCCCGTGAGCTTATACATCTTCGTCATCACGGGCATCACCATGTAGAGGGCATCGGCCCACCACCAGTAGTCGTGTTCCTTCGAGTCGGCCTCATAGCCCATCACCTCCTTGGCACGGGCTACTTTCTTCTCGTCCTTGGAGATGTGATAGAGGTCGATGTAGGTCTGGAAACAGATCTGCCAGTCGCCGAAGAGCACGTAGTCCTGTCCCTCGCCGTAGTTCTTGTACTTCCATTTCGCAGGGTCGGTCTCCGTAGCCCCCTGCCAGTGGTTGTGCTCTGCCCAGCGGATGCTGTAATCGAGCATCTGTGGGTCGTTCAGCAGTTTATACACTTCGATGTTACCTGTGTGATAGGCAGCATTGTCCCAGAACGAACGCACTTCAGCGGGGTTGTTCGTCTGCCAGTAGGTGTTCACTTTCCTGATGACATCCTTCACCCCGTCAGCAGTCCACTTCTGGGCCTGAACAGATGCGAATAACATCAGACACGCTATGAGTAAGAGATTTTTCTTCATTTAGACTGCAAATATACAGCTATTTCTTCATTTTCACAAGATTTTTGCACAAAAAATTAACTATTATACATCCATTTATTACTTTACCCAGCTCAGACCATCAGCGATCTGAGTCAGAAGAGAGGCGAACCGGTTGGCTCGCCTCTTTCTTTTTAGAAGTCCACGTAGCGGCGGTTGCCTTTGGGCCGCACGGCGAAGTGCACCCAGATGGTGGTTCCGCGCTTCTCCAAAATCAGCTCATCAAAGTCCAGCTTCTTCCCGTCCGCGATGTCCAGCAGGATACAGGCATAGCGTATGGCCTGTTCTTTACCTGCGCAGTGGATATCTACAGCACAACCCGTCAGATGGTTCGAGTTTTTCGCACCTCCACATTTCTGATTCACCTCCGGCGAGCGATAGCCACTGTTGATCACGATGGGGCTCTCCTGTGACACACAGGGACTGTCCCCTCTGTGAGCAGGGAGCTCAGCGACCGAATTACAGGGGGACTGTCCCTCGCGTGTCACCTTCCTCTGACCGTAGAGCAAATTATACCTGCTCCTAAGTTCCTCCAACCAGTTCTCACAGAGATTGATGAGGTTCTCGATATGCACCCTTGATGGTATATTCCCATCCTGCGGGTGATAACTCGTCTTGGTCATCTCTCCGAGCGAAAAGTGCTCGGAGAGTTTTGCTTGTTTATTTACTTCTACTTCTTTCATCTTCTTCTAACTTCTTTAACTTCTTTAACTTCTAAAAAATCAAATGTCGCTGTGTCGCTGTGTCGCTGCGTCGCTGCGTTGTCAGAGCATCATCACACCAGTTTTCCTGTACTTAGCCTTGGTGGTGCCGTTCTCCACAAACTCCCCAACCCTTTCGGCCAGATGGTCTTTCTGCAGTCGGATGACCCTTGTACGTGCAGCAGAGAGATTGTTCAACGAGAAGCAGCGTATCACATCGTCAACGGTGAACTCCTCGGGCAGACGGTTGAAGTCATCGATGGTCTTCTGCCTGCGTTGGATGTTCACTGAGGCATCCTTCAACTTATTGTCGAAATAAGCCTCCGCCATGGCGCCGAAGTAATGACGCTGACAGGCAAACTGGATGTTCACGATCAACTCCACCAACCGCCAGTCCACCTCGTCCGTCTCGAACTCTCCGCACCAGTAGGTGCCATCCTGTTTCATACAGTCCCAGTGGCGCATGACGATAAACGGTGCGGCGAAGTTCAGTCCATGATAAGCGCAACGCTTCAACAGCATTTCGTCGGCCTTTGAGTCATTCTCCTTGGCATCCATCATCCTTCGTGCCGTCCAGTCATAGAGCTCATCCACGATCTTCTGCACTGAGAGTTCGCCCTTCATCCTATCCAGTTTCTCAGCCCACGACTTCAGGCGCTCGTCACTTTCAAAGTCCACTTTCGCCTCACGTTCCATCATCTCAAAGTTCGTGGCTGGCAGAGGGATGCAGGCCAAACGGGTTGCGAGACCACTTCCAAAGTTCTGCCGAGATCATGGAAGCCTTTAAGAAGAGTATTGAAAACGAATAAATGGAGGACTGCAATATGAAGAAGATATATCGATATTTCGCAATGGCGGCGCTGGCCGTGATGAGCCTGGCCGTCGCATCGTGTGATGAATACAAGAGCGTTACCGACAACGGCGTCTGGCACATGTGGAAGATCACGGTGCAGGGCGAGGGCGTACAGGGCGACAAGGTGACACTCGCGCTGGGAGAGACCCTGCAGCTGAACCTGACGATCGTGCCGTCGCACGTGAGCGTCGTCGACCCCGTATGGACATCGTCCAACGAGAGTGTCGTCACCGTCTCGGAGACGGGTCTGCTGACCGCCGTAAAGTCCGGCGAGGCCATCATCCACGTCTATTCAGAGTATAATCCCGAGATCTACGACGACCTGACAGTCAAGGTCTCCGGCGGCGCCGTCAGCATCAGCAAGAAGCTGGTCGACCAGAAGGACGCCGACTAATTAAAACGTCATTCACACATGAATGCCCCGCAAATTTGCAGGGCATTTTTGCATAAGCACGCAGCGACGCAGCGACGCAGCAACTTTTGGTATTTTGAATATTATAGGGGGATGTTTTAGGGGCTATTAAATTATATATATATTATTATATATTATAATATATAATAATATATATATAATTATATAAGGATTTTTCGGCAAATCGCAAATTGCAAATGAAGCTGTGTCGCTGCGTCGCTGCGTCACTGCGTGGAGGGGGGAATGGTGGCAAGTATGCAGGCTATGAATGAGAAAACTGTAATCTCATCATTTAAAATATTTATCGACGCTGATTGCAGTAATCTCGGCGGCGACGCGAAAAATTGGGCAAAATGCGCAGAAATACAAGGAACAGAGAATCAACCGACAACGGAGGAACAAAAGGAAAAT
The DNA here is from genome assembly GCA_016283605.1 of Prevotella sp. Classification (GTDB taxonomy): domain Bacteria; phylum Bacteroidota; class Bacteroidia; order Bacteroidales; family Bacteroidaceae; genus Prevotella. The sequence continues at coordinate 1,201 of JAEENF010000267.1, read as the reverse complement.
CGCCAATTTTGTGTAAAATGTTTTCAAGAAAACAAAGAGGTTTTGGGCGGGTTTTTGTAAGTTTTGGTTTTGTAAATAATTGAATTTCAATGTTTTGCAATTTTGATATCGAAATAATTCTGAAACAAATCGAAAAAAAGCTTGTTTTGCATGTTTTATTTTAGTAATTTTGCAGTGTTGAAAGTGAAGAATGAAGAGTGAAGAGTGAAGAGTGAAGAAAATTCCTCAAATCCTTGGTGGTTTGGGGAATTTTTGTTAAATTTGCCGCCAAATATAGAATATCTAAAAAACTGAATGATGAAGATACATAAACTATTACTGACGGGGCTGTTGGTGGCGATGTGGCTGCCGATGTTCGGACAGTCGAAGTTCGTGACGGTCAGGGACGGCCATTTCGAGAAAGACGGTACACCTTATTATTATGTAGGCACCAACTTCTGGTACGGGGCCATACTCGGGTCGGAAGGACAGGGCGGCGACCGCAAACGGTTGACGAAGGAACTCGACCTGATGAAGAAGATGGGCATCGACAACCTGCGTATCCTCGTGGGCTCGGACGGTGAACGCGGTGTGACCACGAAGGTAGAGCCGACACTGCAGGTGGCTCCTGGCGTCTACAATGACACCATCCTCGCCGGACTAGACTACCTGTTGATGGAGATGGGCAAACGGCAGATGGTGGCTGTGCTCTACCTGAACAACTCATGGGAATGGAGTGGGGGATACGGCTTCTACCTGCAGCACGCCGGAGCCGGAAAGGCCCCGAGACCCAACGAGGACGGCTACCCCGCCTATATGAACTTCGTGGCACAGTACGCCTCGAACCAGAAAGCCCACGAACTGTTCTATGACTACGTGCGCTTTATCCTCGGTCGGACCAACCGCTATACCGGTGTGGCCTATAAGAACGACCCCGCTATCATGTCGTGGCAGATCGGCAACGAGCCTCGTGCCTTTGCCAAGGAAGCACTGCCCGACTTCGAGAAATGGCTCGCCGAGGCCTCGGCACTCATCCGCAGTCTTGACCCGAACCACCTCGTATCCATCGGTAGCGAAGGCTCGTGGGGCTGCGAGAATGACTGGGGTTGCTACGAGCGCATCTGTGCCGACAAGAACGTGGACTACTGCAATATCCACCTGTGGCCCTACAACTGGAGCTGGGCTCGACAAGACCACCTCATCGAGGACCTGCCGCAGGCCA
>JAEENF010000266.1 GCA_016283605.1 Prevotella sp. | reverse complement strand
ACGAGGCTATATGGTGGGAAGCGACAAGACTGGACGCCAGTATGCACTTTGTATTGACTATGCTAAAAAACCAGCAGAGTTGACTCTCTACCATACCGATGTGTTGACGGATACGACAGCAACAACTATCCCTGTCATCACAGACGATGGCAACCTGCTACTAACAGGATTCAAATCTTTTTATCCAAACAGCAACTTCACCCCTTCAGCCTCAGTGTGGCTTTTACGTCTAAACGGTAATGATCAGACAGCATCAGCACAGAGCAAAAACGGGTGGCTATGGGCTGGAGTGATTCTGGCAGTTCTAGCCATCTTCTTCATAGGCTACACATGGAGAAAAAGAGATAGACTACAATCATCCGTAGAGCCAGAAAAGCCGTCCGAAGTTCTGCCCCCTAAAGGCGACGAACAGTTGATGCAGCGCATTTGTCTCCTAATGGATGAACAACGACTTTTCCTCCGTCCTGGTCTGAAAGTTTCCGACATTGCTGCAGCACTTGGTACGAACAGCCGTTATGTGTCCGACTGCATCAATGTTGTCAAAGGTATCCCATTTGCCCAATTCATCAATGAATACCGTATGGACTATGCCAAGCAATTGATGCGAGAGCAGCCAGACATGAAGATATCATCAGTCGCTACGGAGTCAGGCTTCTCCAACGACAAGGCTATGACCCGCTACTTCAAGGAGCACACTGGCATGACGCCCACAGAGTGGAAAAACAACACCCAAAAATAAGAATCATCCGACATATTCGGAATTTGTCGGATGATTCTTTTTGAGGCATTTCCATTATTCAATCTAATTTGTTATTTTTGTCGCATAATAACAAATTTAACAATGCATATGACACAGATTATATTAACAAAACCATTCTTGGCTATGATGCTGCTTACCATATCACTATGCTTCATGGCCTGTTCAGAAAAAGAAGAAGACACCAAGCCCGTAGGCACGAGCAGTCTTCAAGTGACCCCTGGAAAGTTGTCTTTCACATCAGCCGGAGGCACCCAGCAGCTACAAGTCAAGACGACCTACAAATACTTCGGCTACGACATCTCCGCCGACTGGCTCAGTGGCGACTTCAAGGAAGATCCCACCTATAATTATATCACCATCACCGCCGAGCCCAATACCTCGACAAGTGCTCGTTCTGCCATCATCAAGGTGACAGGCAGCAACAGTACCACCATCACCGCCGAGACCGTCAGCATCACCATTGAACAGGAGGGGAAGACCACCGGCATCAGCAAGGAGATGACTGCCAATATAGGGGTCAACGGTGGACAAGTGGAACTCAACGAGTTAAAGATAGAGATGCCCAGCGGAACGTTCGGTGAAACAACGGAAGTGAAGGTAGCAGAACTCACCAAGGGCACCATCCTGCCTAACGACGAGGTGTCACCCTTCTACGAGATATCAATGCCCGTACACACCGGAGGCAAGTTCAAGGTCAGGATCAAGAGCGATCAGCAGAGCGACGACATTGTCATGGTAGCGCGCACGCCAGGATTCTCACGGGAAAGGTTTGAGTCAGTGAACAACGACCTCTTTCTGGAACCCATCTACAAGGACGGTGCCTACGAGGTGGAATTCCCGAAATTCGTGAATCCCAACGATGAAACCAAATCCTTCACGGTGGGTCTTGGCAGGGCCAAGACGCTCAGCACAGGCGCAAGAACAAGATCCAACGGCGGTCAAGTCAGAAACGTAAAATGGCACTTCGTCGTCCCCCGCTCGTTCGAGATTGAAAAGGGCGATGTCCTCGATGTAATTAACGACTATATGGGGAAGTCCATCACGAAATTGATAGCCACCGGCATAGTGAAGAGCGATACGAAGACCTACGACATTAGTGTAAAATTCGAAGACCGCGAGGTGGGTGACTATGGCGAGTTTTCCGGCAGTCTTATTTGTCATGAGTTCAGCAGCGTCTACCTCAACTCAAAGCTTTTCACAGGTACTATCGACCACAAAGAACTCTACCAGACCGTCATCCATGAGCTCCACCACTATTTCAGCGATGAATATGACACGCGCTGGTTGAAGTCAGGATGCGGTGCTTGTAGCCAGTGGATTATGCTCATTGAGGCTGGCGGTGTGTGGGCAGAACGGTTAGCTGACAGCAAGGAGACATCGACCATTTTGCAGGGTAATTGTAAAAAGTTCTCCCAAGGCTATTACTTCGAAGACCTTTACAATGGAGGAGTCTACGATGATGAGTGCGACCCACCTTCGACCTGGTACGACCCCACAAGCTGGTATGTCAGGAGCGACCGCCGGGGCAAGGGCTGGCAGTCACACGGCTACGGCATGGCCCTTTTCTTTGAATACGTCTCACAAAAATGGGGCGACAGGGCTGTGACCGAATTCTACCAAAAGATGTACGATGGTGGCAAAGACACCTACGATTGCATCGAAAAAGCGATAGAAGAGAAAGATCGTTTTCTCCTTGCACCCTACGTGACCACCTATTATGAATTCCTCGTGGATGCTGCACTCGGAAAAATCAGGACAGGCATCGCCTATAGCAACATGAGAGACAATACGAAAAAATACAGTTTCAATCAAGACGGCGAGAAAACTTTCACCTCCGACTGCTACCGCTTCGGCATCTCCATCAGCACCATCAACATCGCCAAAGCGTATAAAAATGACAAGGGTTCCAACCCCTTCGTCAACAAACAATTGGAGGTAAAAGAGAGCCTGGAGAAGGTGGCCACCGATGTCTATCTGATAGCCAACGGCTCGAAAAAAGGTACCTATGTCAGCGAGTTCTTAGGAACCGTTACGCAATCTGGACCCCTTGTCATCAAAGATGAGACTACACTCAACGATCTGACAGAAAACAAGACCCTGCTACTCATCAGCCACACGCCCGAGAACGACAAGATGCACCCCTCTCGACTGACCGCCAAACTCGGTGATGGCGAAAATGACAACCCAATGACGAGGGCAAAGGTGTGGCGTGTGGAAACGAAGTTTAGGAATGATAATCTTATTGGATCGTATTATTCTGAATATATCAATCACAACGAATTATTCGGAGAGGGTGTGTCATGGAGTGGCTGGGACCTGCAATGGTCGTGTGAGAACGATGCTGAAGGTAATCTCGTCATCAGAAGTAGGCAGACGAAACCTTCTTCAGAACAAGTCATTACAACACACCCTGAGTATGTTCTTCAAGACAAGTATAAATTGCCAGGAGAATACACGAACGAATCGACAATGGAAATGGTCTTCGCCGCCGACAAGGACAACAACGTCATCATATTGAAGAGCGCCTGGATAAAACACCGTTTCAAGACAAATCACCATGTCAGTGGAGAGCAAACCGCCGACAAGTTGATAGAGATGGAGTTCGAAATCAAAGATTATATAACAGAAAAGAAAATATCCGACTGGACAAACGCAAACATGTGGGGTGATGATTTGAAGTTCGTACCTACAGGAAAAGCCTTTGAGAAGGCCGTGCTGAGAGGAACTAGATTCAAGAAGATTTCAGGAGAAACGTTCGAGAGAATCGAAGACACCATCACAGATGGCTGGAAAATGGACTTGGAAGTGCGCTTTGGCAGAAAATCGACCTCTACCAGAAAAAAACAACATAAATAAAGGCCGGGTATTCGTATAGTTTGTGCCAGAGTTTATAAGGTTTTTCTGTAATTTTCTTTGTGGATTCAAAGAAATACATTATCTTTGCATCGCAATAGCAATGTAATTATAATGAAACCCGATAATTAAGCAAAACAATGAGTGACATTAAACTTGACATCACAAAGGCTGCTTGCTTTCTTGAGGCAGGCGCAGTAGAGGCTTTCGAGCCGAAAGTAAAGGCCGCACAGAAGGCATTGGAAGAGGGCACTTGCCCAGGTAATGATTTCTTGGGTTGGCTGCATCTGCCTTCCAGTATCACACCTTCATTTATCGATGAACTGCAGGCTTGTGCCGACACACTGCGCCAGAACTGCGAGGCTATCGTCGTCGCTGGTATCGGAGGCTCTTACTTAGGTGCCCGTGCTGTGATCGAGGCCCTGAGCAATTCATTTGCCTGGTTAGTGAACGACAAGAAGAATCCCACGATTCTCTTCGCAGGTAACAACATCGGTGAGGACTATCTCTTCGAACTGACAGAGTACCTGAAGGACAAGAAGTTCGGTGTGATCAACATCTCGAAATCAGGTACAACCACCGAGACTGCCCTCACCTTCCGTCTGCTGAAGAAGCAGTGTGAGGCCCAGCGTGGTAAGGAAGAGGCTAAGAAGGTGATCGTGGCCATCACCGACGCCAAGAAGGGTGCAGCCCGCACTTGCGCCGACAAGGAGGGTTACAAGAGTTTTATCATTCCCGATAACGTTGGTGGCCGCTTCTCTGTACTCACTCCAGTAGGTTTGCTGCCTATCGCCTGCGCTGGCTTCAGTATTAAGGAACTGGTGGCTGGTGCCCAGGATATGGAGAAGGCTTGTGGAAAGGATGTTCCATTTGCAGAGAACCCCGCCGCCCAGTATGCAGCTGTCCGCAACGGACTCTACCAGAGTGGCAAGAAGATTGAGATCATGGTGAACTTCCAGCCGAAGCTGCACTTTATGAGTGAGTGGTGGAAGCAGCTCTATGGCGAGAGCGAGGGTAAAGATAAGAAAGGTATCTTCCCTGCCTCTGTCGATTTCACCACCGACCTGCACTCTATGGGACAGTGGATTCAGGACGGTGAGCGTACAATCTTCGAGACCGTGATCAGCGTAGAGGAGCCTGAAAAGAAACTGCTCTTCCCTTCAGACGAAGAGAACCTCGACGGTCTGAACTTCCTGGCCGGCAAGCGTGTGGATGAGGTCAACAAGATGGCTGAGCTGGGTACCAAATTGGCTCACGTGGATGGTGGTGTTCCCAATATCCGCATCAGCATGCCTCGCCTGAACGAGCGTTATCTCGGACAGTTGATCTATTTCTTCGAGATCGGTTGTGGTATCAGTGGCAATGTACTTGGTGTGAACCCATTCAACCAGCCTGGTGTAGAGGCCTACAAGAAGAACATGTTCGCCCTCCTCGACAAGCCCGGCTACGAGGCAGAGAGCAAAGCCATCAAGGCTCGCCTTGAGAGTGAATAGTGAACAGTGAATAGTGATAAATTTGCTACCGCACAGAAGTGTATCAGTTAGCGATAAAAAAATACTTGGAAGAACACGGCTTTGAGGTATTGTACCCCAAAGTCGTGCTTTTCGATATGGACGGTGTGCTCTACGACTCCATGCCCAACCATAGTATTGCGTGGCAGGAGAGCATGGCTAAATGCGGCATCACCATGACGGCTGACGATGCCTATGCTACCGAAGGTGCGCGAGGAGTGGACACGATCCGACAGATGGTACGTCTGCAACAGCATCGTGACATCAGTGAAGAGGAAGCTCAGAAGATGTATGACCTGAAGTCGCAACTATTTCACCAGTTACCCGAGCCTCCCATCATGCCCGGTATCCTTTCTCTTATGGACAAGATACAAGAAGGTGGCATACAGATCGGAGTGGTGACAGGCAGTGGTCAGCGTCCATTGTTCCAACGCATCCTCCGCGATTTCGGAGCATACGTCGATGAAGCCCATATCACCACGGCCTACGATGTGAAACGTGGAAAGCCCTACCCTGACCCCTATCTGATGGGACTCCAGAAGGCTGGCAATATGGAGCCATGGCAGGCTGTCGTGATTGAGAATGCCCCATTGGGAGTCCGTGCTGGTCATGCCGCAAAGATCTTCACCATCGCCGTAAACACGGGTCCCCTACCCGACGAAGAACTCCTTGGAGCGGGTGCTAATCTGATTTTCCCCAATATGCAAGAACTCTGCGACAACTGGTTTAAGAATATTATACCGTCGCTCTGAAAAAATAATCCCCTCGCGATGGCGAGGGGATTACTTTATTTATTTGAACTTATAAGGCAGGTCGCCCTTAACCCAGTTCGTTCCATCACCCCAGCCGGGGTTCTGCTCAAGGACACCCTCAGACAGTGTGACCTGATCCTCAGGAATCTTGAAGAAACCTCCCTCGGTGTCGCGGTAACGCTGCATGAAGTCGTTGGTGAAGGCATACTCACCCTCAATACCCTGATTGAGAATATGATTGCCCACCTGGTTCTTCACCTTCTCAGCAACATCACCCCAACGGCGCAGGTCGTTCCAACGCAGGGCCTCGAAGCATAGCTCATAACGACGCTCCTTCTTCAGGCTTGTCAGAGAATAAGCGATATCAGGCAGATTTGCACGCTGACGAACGGCATTCAGGCCACTCTTGCCATTATAGATGGCCTTACCATCGGTGAGCTCGGAATGCATGAGCAGTACATCGGCAAAGCGCAGCCATACGAGCGACTGAGTCAAACCCGTCTGACGGTTGTTCTCACTACCATAGTAGTAGCCATAGCTCAGGTAGCGACCGCTGTGGTCTTCGTTATAAGCCTCACAGCCGAGGTATTTCTTGGCCAGCAGGTCGGTATTCTCCACTTCTTTGGCGGGATCGCCCTTGTAATTGGGGATTTCGACCTTACGCTCACAGATAGAACCTACACGACGGTAGTCGCCTGCATAGTCAGGATCCTCAGCCCAATCCGTCCACAATTTCAGACATACGGGACCATTGGAATAGCCCTGGACGGAGAACGGGAAGGCAGCCTCAGTGGTCTTACGCGGATTATAGAACTCGACGATACGGTTGTGACGTAGCTGAGAATCAGCACTCCAACCCGGTTTGTTCGACATCTTGATAGCAAACATACTCTCCTTGTTTTCGTCGGTCTCCCAATTCAAACCATTTTCATGGGCATACGGATAGTCCTTAGCGGTATAAGGATTGGTGTATGGCCAAAGGTTACGCTGGTCGGAAACCAAACCGAAACCACTGTTCTGGATACAATCCTCCAGCCAAGATGCCACCTGCGACTTGGAGATGCTGCCACCCTCAACAAGGGGCAGTTCAGACTTACCATAAAAGCCTGTGTAGAAAAGCCATACGCGAGCCATCATACCCTCAGCAGCCCATTTCGACACACGACCCTCGCCAAAGTCGGGATACTTGGTTGACGGACCAGCCTCGATGGCGTTCTTCAGGTCGGAAGCAATCTGGGCATATACCTCATCTGGCGAGGACTTTGGCAGGTTCTTGGCTTCAGTCGAGAGCACCAGAGGCACGCCATTAAACACCTGTGCAAGATTGAAATAATAGAAGGCACGGAGGAAATAGATCTCACAAAGCAGTTGGTTCTTCTTTTCAGGAGAAGACCATTCCGTCACCTTGTCGATGGTCTCCAGCGCATTGTTAGCACGGTTGATACCGGCATAACGCTGCTGCCAGAGGGGTTTCATCCAGTCGACGTAAGCATTCATCAGACGGTCGACGCCCTGGGCACCGATATTACTCTGGCTACCACCACCAAGACGGTCGTCGGAGGCGATATCGAAGATGAAGAAAGGATCCTCTTCGGGGTCAGCCAGATTTCTGTTCATCACCGAATAGATACCATTCACCATCTGGATGGCATCTGTTTCATTGATCGGGAAGTTCGAAGTATCCTTCTTCGTAAGGTTATCTGTGTCGAGGAAATCCTCACAAGAGAGAAGGAGAGAAGGAAAGAAGGAGAGAAGGAGTAAGGAGAATACTCCTGCTAACACTCTCTTACCTATTTTATATATCTTGTTAATCATAATTCTAAATAATTAATTATTAAAAGTTGATGTTTGCACCCACCTGGAAAGAGCGGGAAGACGGATAGTAACCGCAGTCAATACCAGAAGCCCAGCTTGTGCCATTGCCGAAGCCCACTTCAGGATCCATACCAGAGTAGCCGGTGAAACAAATGAAATTGTTGAGTGATATATAGAGGCGGCACTTCTGTACGGGAAGCTTCGAATAGAGTTTCTTGAAATCATAGCCGAATGAGATGCGTGAGATCTTGAAGAAGTCGGCATCCTCGATCCAGACGCGTGAGATTTCAGACATGTTGGCGGTCTTACCGTCAGAGAAGCGCGGATACTCGTTGGTACTACCCTCGCCTGTCCAATACTTGGTATAAACATCCGTACAATAGTTATCATCGGGATGATCAGAGAACTGACGATAGCTCTTAGCCACCTGCTGTCCGAAGGAACCGTAGCCATTGACACCGAGGTCGAAACCTTTATAGGCCACTGTGATGTTCAGGCCAAGGGTAAAGTCGGGATTCGGATCACCAATCATCGTTTTATCGGAGTCATCCTTATCAATCTTACCGTTGCCGTTGTAATCAACGAACTTCACGTCACCAGGCTGCAACGACTCACCCTGCAGAGAGTTTTTCTTGTCGCCGCCACAGTTGCGGTTGATATAGTCCTGAAGGTCGGCCTCGTTCTGGATGATACCTTCCATCTCGTAACCCCAGAAATAACCGATGGGATAGCCCACCTGCAGACGATAGAGTTCTGCAGTATTCTGGGCAATAGCATTGGAACCACCGTGGATGATACCCTCGGAGTTGGCCAGACGGGTTACTTCATTCTTATTGTGCGAGAAGTTGGCATTGATGCCATATTTGAAATCCTTGCCAATCTTGTCGTTCCAGCTCAACTGAACTTCAAAACCCTTGTTTTCGATGTCACCACCATTGATATAAGGTGCACCTGTGCCATAAATGAGCAACATCGGAGCCCTTACGAGCCAGTCCTTGGTGGTCTTCTTATACCAGTCGAAGGAGAAGCCCAGACGGCTGTTCAGGAAACGGGTATCAAAACCGAAATCAAGCTGCTCGGAAGTTTCCCACTTCACATCCTCGTTGGGAAGGATATCGGGATAAGCACCGAGACCAGGGTTGTCCTTGCTATCGAAATAATAGGGATCGTCAAGGGCTATTGTTGCCAGATACTGGAAACTGGAAATGTTACAGTTACCATTCTGACCCCAGCTGGCGCGGATCTTCAGGAAGTCGAGCCAAGTCTTTGTCGACTCCATGAAACTCTCGTTACTGATTACCCAACCTGCAGAGACAGAGGGGAAGTAGCCCCAACGCTTGCCGCGTGCGAAGTTAGAAGAACCATCTGCACGAAGTACGAGAGAGAGCAGATAGGTCTCGGCATAGTTATAGTTAACACGTCCAAAGAACGACGAGATGGCGCCCTGTGATTCCGGACTACCACCGATGGAGGTCAATGAAGTATCCACCACATCGGCGTTGGTTATATAGGCATGATCGAAGGATCCAGGGAAGAGAGAATTACCATTGGTCACGTTGACACCATTACCATAGCCCCATTTTTCGACAGACTGTCCGAGAAGGGCATCGATATTATGAAGGCCGAAGGACTCCTTCCAGTTGAGGGTATTTTCCAAAGACCAACGGGTATTGTATGACTGACTCTGTGAGATTTTATCGTTGGCTTGCGATTTCTTGGCACTGAGTTCATACACTGGTACATAACTGCGGCTTTCCCTGTGACGGTAAGACCATCCTGCACTGGTACGCCAAGTCAGACCCTTGATGGGTGAGAACTCCAGGAAGAAGTTTGACTGCAAGCGCCAGCCCTTATTATAGCCGTTGCTATTATCGTACTTCATCGCTGCCAGCGGATTATGCGCCTCATCCAAGAAACTCCAGTTATCGGCCAGAATATCCTTGTACTCATAGTAACTGCCATCG
>JAEENF010000265.1 GCA_016283605.1 Prevotella sp. | reverse complement strand
GATTGGTGCGACGGTCTATCAGACTGACCGTCTTTCCGTTGTCCTTACTGATACCGTTAATGGTATATTTTACCTGTTGTGCCTCTGTGGGCAGCGCAGCCAGCATCAGGGCTGCAATAAACATTACCTTTTTCATATTTTTGATAACTTTTAATTTTCGGTTGCAAAGTTAAGGCTTATTTTCCAAACCTCCAAACTTTTTCATTCGCAATAGTTTGCGCGCTGTTCGCAATAGTTTGCATCATGACTTCCGCATCTTGTACATTGCCTGGCCAAAGGCCGAGAAAGCGACTGTCGACAGCAGGGTCTGGACACTGACCTTTGTCAGCTCTGTGATACCATTCAATGTGACGATGCCAGCAATGGATGCAGCGAGCAAGATGGCAATGACTGTCAGGATAACCAGAAGCCTGTAGGAAACGTTGATCTTCCCCTTTCCATGTAATATGCCTATGATAAGCACGACTGCTGCTATGAAGAATGACACGTAAATGAGGCCTTTCAGCAGAGCGAGCCAACCAAGAGCCACACTGTCTATCACACTCATAACCCCTGCGACCAGGAAGAGACAGGCTGCAAGACCGAATAAGCTGTAGCCTATGATGGAGGCCCATTTGCCACCAAGCTTGCGAGGATTGCCCGTTGCGGGGTCGATGGCCTTGCCGTTATACTTGTACTTGATGACCAGCCAGCGGATGAGCACCGGTATCAAAATGATCAGGGTCAGGATGATGAATATGATCCACTCCGTTTTTCCTCTTCCAGCGAACATCAGCAAGAAGAATGCTATAATGAAGATCGCACTTCCGATGCTGAACCACTTGACGTTCTTCGTGTAATTCGCCTCTTTCTCAACGAGCGTCTTCAGGTCGTAGGAACCGTAATCCTCTTTCTTCGTCCGTCGCAGCATGACGAGTCTGAAGATCACCGAAGCCACAAAATACACGCCCAGTATGATGATGCCCACCAGCGACAGACTGCCATAAGCCCAAGCCCACCATGCCAATACGGGCACAAAGAGCAGATCACCCCAGATGAGGTTTTGCTTCAAACTCTGACGCAGATTGGTAAACCTACGCATCATAGCCTCGCGGAGTTGCTCATCCGACACGATTTCCTGACCGTCCAACCTCTCGTCCATCAGGTTGTAAGCAGCCTTCAGTTCATCCAACTCATGGAGTTCTAAAATATTCTCATTCATAACTTTGGTACTTTTTAATTGTTGTTAGACGTTGATTTGAGTTGTTCCTTGATGCGGAACAGGCGGCTGGTGACTGCCGCTGGGGTGAGACCCACGATGGCGGCGATTTCATCATACCTCATACTCTCTAACCACAGAAGAATGATAGCGCGGTCGAACAATTCAAGACGGTTGATCCTGTCGTACAGCATCTTGATCTGTTTGCCACCTTCATCGGAATCACTCATCACACCCTTGTCAATGACCAGCGGAACGGTTGGTACATTCCGTTTCTTGCCTCGTTCCATATTGCAGCAGGTGTTCAGGCTGACGCGCCATATCCACGTCTTCGGGCTGCTGTCGCCACGGAACTTCGGATAGCTCTTCCAGAGGTTGACCAACACTTCCTGGAAGAGGTCATCCACATCTTGGGGGCTGTTCGAGAAGAAGTAGCATACCGTATATATGGTCTTACGGTATTCTCGAACCAATTTGGTAAATTCTAATTCTAATTCTTTCATCTGTTCAAGAGTTTATTCAACCAATTAGTACCCAAAATTGAGAAATCCTTTCAAAAATTATTCTAAAAAATTGTTAAGGCGTTGATTTCCTTAAATTCGATTTTCATTTTATGGCGCAAAGTTAGCGATTTCTCCCGAAAAAACCGTATATTTGCAGCAGAATAAATATATAAAGGTAAAAAACATGATGAAGGACTTTAATTTCTATGCCCCCACGCGGGTGGTGTTCGGACGTGAGTCGGAGGCCAGGCTTCCGGAGTTGGTCAAACAGTATGGCGCTACGAAGGTGCTCGTCCACTACGGTGGCGGCAGCGCCCGTCGGTCGGGACTTCTCGACAAGGTGGAACAGATGCTCCGCGAGGCGGGCATCGACTTTGTGGAGCTCGGCGGCGTCGTGCCCAATCCCCTGCTGTCGAAGGTCAGGGAGGGCATCGACCTCTGTCGTCGTGAGGGTGTCGACTTCATCCTCGCCGTCGGTGGCGGAAGTGTCATCGACTCGTCGAAGGCCATCGGCTACGGTGTGCCCTACGAGGGCGACGTGTGGGACTTCTGGGACGGGAAGGCCGTGCCTCAGACGGCGATGCCTGTAGGCGTCGTGCTCACCATCCCCGCCGCCGGTTCGGAGATGTCGTCGAGCGCCGTCATCACCCAGGACGAGGGCATGCTCAAGCGCGGCATCAACAGCGACCTCTGCCGTTGCAAGTTCGCCATCATGAACCCCGAGCGCACCTACACGCTCCCACCCTACCAGACCGCTGCCGGCGCCACCGACATCATGATGCACACGATGGAGCGCTACTTCTCGAAATACGAGGACGCGACGCTCACCGACGCCATCGCCGAGGCCCTGCTGCGCACGGTGAAGGACGCCGTAGTGGAGGTGCTGAGGGATCCCGAGGACTACCGCAACCGTGCCGCCATCATGTGGGCCAGCTCGCTGTCGCACAACGACCTCACGGAGTGCGGTCTGGAGAAGGACTTCGCCAGCCACCGCCTCGAGCACGAGCTCTCAGGGCTCTTCGGCGTCACCCACGGTGCCGGACTGGCCGCCATCTGGGGCTCCTGGGCGCGCTACGTGATGGACAAGCATATCGCGCGCTTCGCCAAGTTCGCCGTCAATGTGATGGGTGTCACCAACGACTTCACCGACCCTCGGCAGACGGCCCTGCGCGGCATCGAGGCCACCGAGCGCTTCTTCGAGCAGATCGGCATGCCCACGAACATCCCCGCACTCATCGGCCGCGAGGCTACCGACGAGGAGATCGAGACGCTCGTCACGAAGTGCAGTCGCGGCGGCAAGATCACCATCGGTGCCATGGAGGTGCTCACATCCGACGACATGGCCGCCATCTATCGCATGGCAAATACGCTCTAAGGAGCCCGTAATACAGCAAAAGAGGATGCGTCAAATTCGACTCATCCTCTTTTTCAATGTAGCGGGAGCCGGGATTGAACCGGCGACCTCATGATTATGAATCTTATCCATATACATTTCATGAAATTGCATAAAATCGTAAATATCTGAAAATTAACGCTTTAAAAATTTGGCAGTTTGCAGGAAATTGCGTAATTTTGCACCAGTTTTCGGTCGCGAATTTCACCTGAATTTCACCGAATTAATGTCAAAACACCTTTAAATAGGAGGTTTTTATATGAAAAGAAAGAACGCGAATTTCACCAAAGAGGCAAAAACTGAGGCAAGGAAGTACTCCAGCCGTGGTTCATCGAGCCTTGCCAAGTTTACATCTTCGAACGGCAGCGCATACGGAACACTGGCACTCGATACCAGACGAGCTACTGATGACGACACACAAGCACTGCCTGTAGCTGTCAGAGTTGCCTATAACGGCAAGTCCATCTATCTGCGTATTGGAAAGAAATATACGAAGGAGGAATGGATGGATCTTTGCGAATGCGAAAGACAGGCAAGAAACAAGAAAGCTGGTGAGCGAAAGGAGCTAAAGACTCTGATGCAACGGGTTGAGAAGATGATCAATGAGATGATCGATGACGAATCATTCAGTTTAAACAAGCTACAAGAGCGATTCACAGGGTTTGCTCCTGAAGGAAAGACCATTTATTCTGTCTGGGAGAAATACATTGAGGAAAGGGCTGAGACGAGCCTTGGCACTGCAAAGACCAACAAAGATGTGATGAACAGTTTTATCAAAGACATGGGAAGTAACGTGTCTTTCGCCGACATCAATCGCTCATTTATAATGAAATGGGTGAAGAAGATGAAGAATCGGGAACTGAGAGATTCTACCATTGGCATTCGCCTGAGGACTTTTAGGGCAATAGTCAACGTATGCATAGACGAGGGACTAATCAAAGGCGACACGAAGGAAATGTTCAAAGACAGTGGCTACAACAAGTCGAACAGCAGGAAGCATGAATTCCTCGATGTGCCTACGATGAAGCGCCTATATGACTTCTGGGAAAAAGGAGAAGCAAAGGATGATGATGGCAAAGAGCTATTCTATCCACAAGAGAAGGAGGCTATGTTTCGTGATCTTGGCTTATTCTTGTTCATGTATCTTGGAGACGGCCAGAATCTGGCAGATACACTACGACTGGAATACGATGAGTGGTATTTCGCCACGCATGGTCAACAATTCCGTTTTTTAAGGCACAAGACGGAAGGTCGCAGTGAAGATGACAGTGAGGTGATATTCCCCATCACGCCAGAGATAAAAAAGATACTGGACAAATACGCAAATCCTCCCCTATTGGGCAGTCGTGTATTTCC
>JAEENF010000264.1 GCA_016283605.1 Prevotella sp. | reverse complement strand
GTGTGATTTGGGTTCATCGTGCTTACTTTTATAAGGAGAAATAAGATATGGAACACGCAATATCATTACTATTCAGGTCGATCTTTGTCGACAATATGATCTTCGCTTTCTTCCTCGGCATGTGCTCATATCTGGCTGTGTCGAAGACTGTGAAGACTTCGCTGGGACTTGGTCTCGCCGTGACCTTCGTGCTCACCGTTACCGTTCCCGTCAACTATCTGTTGCAGACCAAGGTGCTGGGCCCCGACTGCCTTGTTGAGGGTGTCGACCTCAGCTACCTGTCGTTCATCCTCTTCATCGCCGTTATTGCCGGTATGGTGCAGTTGGTTGAGATGACTGTAGAGAAGTACTCTCCATCGCTCTATGCAGCGCTGGGTATCTTCCTGCCTCTGATTGCCGTAAACTGCGCTATCATGGGTGCATCGCTGTTTATGCAGCAGCGCATCCTGATGGATCCATCTAACTCGCAGGCCATCACCAGCGTTTGGGATGCCATCGTATATGGCTTCGGCTCTGGTATCGGTTGGGCACTGGCCATCGTGGCTATGGGTGCCATCCGCGAGAAGATGCAGTACTCGGATGTGCCCAAGCCTCTGCAGGGCCTCGGCATCGTGTTTATCACCGTGGGCCTCATGGCTATGGCTATGATGTGTTTCTCAGGACTGAACATATAAGATTTAAGAATTAAAGAATTGAAAAATTGAAGTTATGGCTCAGTTTATAGCATATAGTATAGGGGTTTTCCTCGCGGTAATCATCCTGCTGGTGATTATCCTGTTGGTGGCTAAGAAGTATCTCAGCCCCAGCGGTAATGTGAATATTACAGTTAACGGCGATAAGGTGCTGAACGTACCACAGGGCAACAACCTGATGGCTACCCTCAACCAGAACGGCATTTTCCTGCCTTCAGCTTGTGGTGGTAAGGCCAGCTGCGGACAGTGTAAGGTGCAGGTGCTTGAGGGTGGGGGCGAGATTCTCGACTCAGAGAAGCCTCACTTCACCCGTAAGCAGATCAAGGACCATTGGCGTCTGGGTTGCCAGTGCAAGGTTAAGGGCGACCTGAAGATTCACGTAGATGAGTCAATCCTGGGCGTTAAAGAGTACGAGTGTACCGTTATCTCTAACAAGAACGTGGCTACCTTCATCAAGGAGTTCAAGGTACAGCTGCCTGCTGGCGAGCACATGGACTTCCTGCCAGGATCGTACGCCCAGATTAAGATTCCTAAGTTCGATTGCATCGACTACGATAAGGACATTGACAAGAGCCTCATTGGCGACGAGTATCTGCCATCATGGGAAAAGTTCGGATTGTTCCCACTCAAGTGTAAGAACCCCGAGGACACCATCCGTGCATACTCAATGGCCAACTATCCTGCCGAGGGTGACGTCTTCATGTTGACCGTTCGTATCGCCACACCTCCATTCAAGGCCGACAAGAGCGGATTCATGGATGTCAACCCAGGTATCGCTTCGTCGTACATCTTCTCGCTGAAACCTGGCGACAAGGTGATTATGAGCGGACCTTTCGGCGACTTCCACCCACACTTCGACTCGAAGAAGGAGATGATTTGGGTTGGTGGTGGTGCCGGTATGGCTCCTCTACGTGCTCAGATCATGCACATGACCAAGACGTTGCACACCACCGATCGCGAGATGCACTACTTCTATGGTGCACGCGCGCTGAACGAGGTGTTCTATCTCGACGACTTCCTGGGCTTGGAGAAGGAGTACCCCAACTTCCACTTCCACCTGGCTCTGGACCGTCCAGACCCTGCAGCCGATGCCGCAGGCGTGAAGTACACTCCGGGCTTCGTTCATCAGGTCATGCTCAACACCTATCTGAAGGACCACGAGGCTCCCGAGGATATCGAGTACTACATGTGCGGCCCTGGCCCTATGTCGAAGGCCGTGGTATCTATGCTCGACTCGCTCGGTGTAGATCCCGAAAGTATCATGTATGATAACTTCGGAGGATAAATCAAACAAATAATCCTCGCCGATTGGCGAGGATTATTTAATTTATTTGTATCTTTGCAGCCGGAATATGGCAGTATTACATATCTTCAACCCTGAACACGATATTGCTCTGGCAGCGAACCTCAGCAATTTCACTGCACCACATGCCGGACGTCAGCTGCGTCACGACTTGGGCTATCTGCCTGCTGTTTGGGCAGCACCTGAAGACTATGTGCTGGTGGATGATGTCGAGGTGGCCAAGAAGGCCTTCTCTCGTCTGATGCACCGCCAATACAGTCATTTTATCGACAAACACCAGCTCTCAACGCTCAGCGCTCAGTTCTCTACAGTCTCTCCATGGGGCTGGGATTTGGCGCTGCGCAGTCTACTGCTCAGATGTGGCGTCTGTGCCGTTCCGTCGGAAGAGGACGTTGCCGGCATCCGCGACCTCTCGCATCGCAAGCATGCCGTGGATCTGCTGCGGGAACTGGATTTTGACGGGACTACCGGCTGTTCTTGGTGTGCAGACACAGTCGTTGAAGTGCAACAGGCCATCAGGAATCACAGTAGGATTGTGGTGAAGGCCCCTTGGAGCAGCAGCGGGCGGGGTATCCGTTTCATCGACGGCGCACTCGATGAATACCAGAAACGCTGGATAGAGAATGTTGTCGCACGCCAAAGATGTGTGGTGATAGAAAACTATTGCCATAAGGTCAAGGATTTTGGCATGGAGTTTGAGAGCGACGGAGAGGGTGGGGTGAACTATCTCGGTCTTTCGCTCTTCCATACGCAGAACGCTGCCTACACAGGCAATATCCTTGCTACAGAAGAAGAAAAGCTTGAAATGATAAGTCGATATATATCAGTCGATAGACTGAATGTCGTTAAAGAAAAAATTTGTACCGTTCTTGGCGCACTTTATAAAGACCGGTACAAAGGTCCATTTGGCATCGATATGATGATTGTGAGAGGCAGCGAAAATGGTCAATGGTCTATGGCCAATGGTCAATTTTTATTACACCCTTGTGTAGAGATCAACCTCCGTCGCACGATGGGACATGTTGCCATCGAACTCTCCAAACACTTTCCTTCTGGTTCGACGATGAATATTGTTTTCTCCGACAACCGTTACCGCCTGAATGTCGCTCACAGTTCGCTGATCAAATCTTTGACGTAACTGCGTTCCCAGTCGCGCAGGTGATGACGCACACCGTCGTACTCCAACAGGTCGAGGTCCAGTGTCACGATGCCGTCTTCATTATGGGTGCGACCCTGACGTTTCTCAGCCTCCTTCAATACTTCACAGAGCAGACCCTCTCCAAATGTTGTCGTACCCTCGCAGAGTTGGTTGAGATACTTTCGAGATTGAACATTGAACATTGAACATTGAACATTGACGGGTTCTGTCCAGATGGCGGAGGTGAAACGTACGGAGGTCAGCAACTGTGTGAGTTGGACTCGGGCGGCCTCGAGATTAGCCTCCTGATTCTCGTTCGAAGCGAGACTGATGATGACGTGATGTTCTTTCTGTTTCATAACGAATGCAAAGATACTAAAAAGAAGTGAAAAGTGAAGCGAGAAAATGAAAAATCTCGCAGATGTTTTGTATCTTTGCACAGTAATTATATAAGATAAGGTGGCGGAATAATCACAAATCGTCCGAAAATTGATAGGTGCGGTTGACAAAATGAAAGAAAATCGCATTATTTCGTGAATTTCTGCTCAAATATTTGGTAGAATGAAATAAAAAGTGTAATTTCGCAGCGTTTTTCGAGAAAGAGTAAATTTCAAACATTCAAAATAACATTAAAAATGAAGAAGTACAACTTTAACGCCGGTCCCTCGATGCTTCCCCGCGAAGTGATTGAGAAGACCGCTCAGCAGTGTCTTGATTTCAACGGTTCAGGTCTCTCTCTGATGGAGATCAGCCATCGTGCAAAGGACTTCCAGCCCGTCGTCGACGAGGCTGTGGCTCTGGTGAAGGAGCTCCTCGACATCCCCGAGGGCTACTCCGTCATCTTCCTTGGCGGTGGTGCCAGTCTGGAGTTCTGTATGATTCCTTATAACTTCCTGATTAAGAAGGCTGCCTACCTGAACACTGGTGTTTGGGCTAAGAAGGCCATGAAGGAAGCTAAGCTTTTCGGTGAGGTAGTAGAGGTGGCTTCTTCAGCTGATGCCAACTACACCTTCATCCCCAAGGACTGGACGGTTCCCGCTGATGCCGACTATCTGCACATTACCACCAACAATACCATCTATGGTACAGAGATCCGTAAGGACCTCGACGTGAATGTTCCTCTGATTGCCGATATGTCATCGGATATCATGAGCCGTCCTGTTGATGTCAGCAAGTACGATGCTATCTACGCTGGTGCTCAGAAGAACCTCGCTATGGCCGGTGTGACCATCATCATCCTGAAGGATGAGAAGCTGGGTCGTGCTCCTCGTGAGATTCCTACGATGCTCGACTACCGCACACACGTCGACAAGGGTTCGATGTTCAATACACCTCCTGTAGTTCCCATCTACTCAGCTCTTGAGAACCTCCGCTGGATCAAGGCTCAGGGTGGTGTGGCAGCTATGGACAAGCTGGCCAAGCAGCGTGCAGAGATCGTCTATGGCGAGATCGACCGCAACAAGATGTTCGTAGGTACAGCTAAGGAAGAGGATCGTTCACTGATGAACCTCTGCTTCGTGATGGCCGACGAGTACAAGGAGTTGGAGAAGGACTTCCTCGACTTCGCCGTATCAAAGGGTATGGTTGGCGTGAAGGGTCACCGTTCGGTTGGTGGTTTCCGTGCTTCTTGCTACAACGCTCAGACCATCGAAGGCTGCAACGCCCTCGTTGCCTGCATGAAGGAGTTCGAGAATAGTCATTGACCATTGACCATTGAACATTGACCATTATGAAGGCAGACAATCAAGTGCTGACTGACAGTAAGGCCTTTGCTCTTAGAATAATAAGGTTATACAATTATTTGAAAGAAGAAAAACAGGTTTATGTCCTGTCAAAGCAAATACTGAGAAGTGGTACAAGTATTGGAGCAAATATTCGTGAGAGTGTCAATGCTCAAAGTCGGATGGATTTTATTAACAAATTAAATATTGCTCTAAAGGAAGCAAATGAAACTGAATATTGGCTGGAGTTGCTCCATGAGTCAGATTATTTGGATGACAAGCAATTTGAATCTATATACAAGATTGTGGCAAAATCGCAGCAACTCTGACCAAAATCATCAAAACGACTAAAGATGTCGCAGAGAAATAATGGTCAATGGTCAATGTTCAATGTTCAATGAATAAAATGAAAGTATTAGTTGCAACAGAGAAGCCATTTGCAGCAGCAGCTGTCAATGGTATCAAGGCAGAGATTGAGGCAGCAGGCAATGAGCTGGTGCTGCTCGAGAAATATACTGAGAAGGCTCAGTTCCTGGATGCAGTGAAGGATGTCGACGCGCTGATTATCCGTTCGGATAAGGTCGACGCTGAGGTGCTCGATGCTGCCAAGCAGTTGAAGATTGTGGTACGCGCTGGTGCAGGTTACGACAACATCGACCTCGCCGCTGCTACTGCTCACAACGTAGTCGCTGAGAACACCCCTGGTCAGAACTCCAACGCCGTTGCCGAGTTGGTATTCGGTCTGCTGGTAATGGCTGTTCGTGGTTTCTACAACGGTAAGAGCGGCAGTGAGTTGCTGGGCAAGAAGCTGGGTATCCTCGCATTTGGTAATGTAGGCCGCAACGTGGCTCGCATCGCCAAGGGGTTTGGTATGGATGTTTATGCCTACGATGCTTTCTGCCCTGCAGAGGTGATCGAGGCTGCTGGTGTTCACGCCGTTGCCAATCAGGATGCCCTGTTCGAGACCTGCGACGTTGTGTCACTCCACATCCCTGCTACGCCTGAGACCAAGCAGAGCATCAATGCCGCACTGGTTGGCAAGCTGAAGAAGGGTGGCGTGCTGGTGAACACCGCTCGTAAGGAGGTCATCAACGAGCCTGAGCTGATTAAGTTGATGGCTGAGCGTGAGGACCTGAAGTTCGTTACTGACATCATGCCTGATGCCAACGACGAGTTCGCTAAGTTCGAGGGCCGTTATTTCTCAACGCCTAAGAAGATGGGTGCTCAGACAGCCGAGGCCAACATCAACGCTGGTATCGCTGCTGCCAAGC
This sequence comes from Prevotella sp., assembly GCA_016283605.1. Lineage (GTDB taxonomy): Bacteria > Bacteroidota > Bacteroidia > Bacteroidales > Bacteroidaceae > Prevotella. The sequence continues at coordinate 8,037 of JAEENF010000264.1, read as the reverse complement.
AGATCAACGCCTTCTTCAAGGATGGCGACACCAAGTTCCAGGTGAACAAGTAATTAACAGAAATAAGGAGTGCACAGGAGGGTTTAAGCCCTACTTGTGCACTTTTGTATTTTCCTAAAACCTATATTTATTATGCAAAGTGATCCCAAGCAGTGTCTGTACTGCACTAATAATCAGACGCTTCACGACCTGATGATTGAGTTCGCCCAGTTGTCAGTATCGCGTGCATTCCTTTTCAAGGAGCAAACCTATCGTGGTCGTTGCCTTGTGGCCTATAAAGACCATGTGAACGACCTGAACGAGCTTTCAGATGCCGACCGCAATGCCTTTATGGCCGATGTGGCTCGAGTAACACGTGCGATGCAGAAAGCCTTCAATCCTGAGAAAATCAACTATGGCGCCTATAGTGATAAGCTGTCTCACCTGCACTTCCATCTGGCTCCAAAGTATGTGGATGGTCCTGATTATGGCGGCGTGTTCCAGATGAATCCTGGCAAGGTCTATCTTTCCGATGCCGAATATGCCGAGATGATTGAAAAGCTCAAGGCCAATTTTTAAGCTTTAATCTTTAATCTTTAATCTTTAATGTTTAATCTTTAATATATAACATGGCAATTATCAAACCATTCAAGGGAATTCGTCCCCCCAAGGAGCTTGTAGAACAAGTAGAGAGCCGTCCTTACGATGTGCTTGACAGTGAAGAGGCGAGGGCAGAGGCTGGCGACAACGAGAAGAGCCTCTACCATATCATCAAACCCGAAATCGACTTCCCCGTAGGCACATCGGAGTACGACCCACGTGTGTACGAGAAGGCTGCTGAGAACTTCCAGAAGTTCCAGGATAAAGGCTGGCTGGTTCAGGACGCGCGCGAACATTATTATATTTATGCGCAGACGATGAACGGCAAGACGCAGTATGGTCTGGTGGTATGTGCCCATACCGACGACTATATGGCAGGTCGTATCAAGAAGCACGAGCTCACGCGTCGCGACAAGGAAGAAGACCGTATGAAGCATGTCCGTGTGAACAATGCCAACATCGAGCCTGTCTTCTTTGCTTATCCTGACAACGCTGTACTCAATGAGATTCTGATGCGCTATGCCGCCACAGAGCCTGAGTACGACTTCATTGCACCCGTCGACGGTTTCCGTCATCAGTTCTGGGTAATCAACGATGAGAAGGATATGCAGACCATCACCGACGAGTTTGCCAAGATGCCTTCGCTCTATATCGCCGATGGCCATCATCGTTCAGCAGCTGCTGCCCTTGTGGGTGCAGAGAAGCAGAAGCAGAACCCAAATCACAAGGGTACTGAGGAGTACAACTTCTTCATGGCCGTCTGCTTCCAGGCTTCGCAGTTGACGATTCTCGACTACAACCGCGTGGTGAAAGATCTCAACGGCATGTCTTCTGAAGAGTTCCTTGCTGCCCTGCAGGTGAACTTCATCGTCGAGGATAAGGGTACGGAGATCTACAAGCCCCAGCAGCTCCATGAGTTCTCGCTCTATCTGGATCAGCACTGGTTCAGTCTGAAGGCGAAGGAGGGTACTTACGACAACAACGATCCTATCGGCGTGCTCGACGTGGATATCTCTTCTCGCCTGATTCTCGATGAGATCCTGAACATCGGCGACCTGCGCTCATCACAGCGTATCGACTTCGTAGGTGGTCTGCGTGGACTCGGCGAGCTCAAGCGTCGTGTGGACTCTGGCGAGATGCGTGCCGCTCTGGCGCTCTATCCTGTGTCGATGCAGCAGATCATGGACATCGCCGACAGCGGTAAGATCATGCCGCCGAAGGCCACCTGGTTCGAGCCAAAACTGCGCAGTGGTCTTGTGATTCACAAGCTGAGTTAATACAAGAAGAGGAAGGTCAAGCCTTCCTCTTTTTTTATGCTTATTCGTGATGGTAGGGTTCGCCCTTGATGATGGTACAGGCGCGGTAGAGCTGTTCTGTGAAGATCAGACGCACCATCTGATGGGAAAAGGTCATCTTGGAGAGTGAGAGCTTTTCGTTGGCACGTGCATAGACCGCCTCGGAAAAGCCGTAAGGACCACCGATGACAAAGACCAGCCGTCGCGCAGTCTGTTGTTTCTGCTCCAGCCAGCGGGCATAGTCTACGCTGCGGAGTTCCTTCCCGTGCTCATCGAGAAGCACTACGGTGTCTGAGGGTTGTATCTGACGGAGGATCAGGTCGCCCTCAGTCGTTTTCTGCTGTTCTTCGCTGAGGTTCTTGGTATTGCGGAGCTCAGGGATGGTCACAATCTCAAAGGGCATATAGTGACTGATGCGCTCGGCATAGTCGTCGATGCCTGCAATGAAGTGCTTGTTGACGGTCTTTCCGACCTGTAATAATACCGTCTTCATTTGATAGTCTCGTTTTGTAGGAATTCATCGAACTGGTGTTGGTAGCCGTTGAACACGTTGATGTCCACCTCACCTGTAATACCCTTGACGCGTCCGTCTGGTGACAGCTGCCATACAGCCAGTTTCACGCCAGGCTTATACTCGCCGTAACGGGCAATCCATATCATGTAACTGCGCATGATGTCTGGTGCATCGGGCAGGTATTTGTTCACGAACCTCTGGTTGACATAGAGGATCGGTTTTACGCCACAACGGCGTTCCACAGCCTTCAGCCATGCACGGATGTTCTTCCATAGCGCAGGAGAGCCGCCCATAGCCGCTATCTGACTGTCAGAGGGCTCGATGTCGAGTACTGGGGGCAGGTCGCCGCTGCGGAAGAGGGTGTTCATGATGAAGTAGTCGGCTTGTGCCTGCCCTGTCCGCTTGGTCGAGAAGAAGTGATAGGCCCCGATGGGGATGCCAGCCTTGCGGGCGTTGGTGTAGTCCTGGGCGTAGAAGGGATTGCGTATGGTGACACCCTCCGTAGACTTGATGAAGCAGAAGGATACGGGATAGTCCACCACACCTGAGATCTGTTTCTTCGACTTCGAACCCAGATGACTGATGCGCAGCTTGTTCCAGTAGATGGGGTATTTCTTCCTGCCTTTTCCGTGCTGATAGCGGGAGATGTCGATGCCGTAGATACGTTCTGTGGTGTAGTTCATCCGCTCACCCTTGAAGACACCCTTCTGCCACTCTCCCGTCTTCAGGATCGTCACCACCTCGTTCTCCAGCAACTGCAGACCGAAGCCTTCCTGCAGGTCTTGTTCCCAGTGGCCTTCGAAGTAGTGGCCGTCAGTCGTCATATACGACCCGTGGCCCTCGGCCTTCGCATCGGTAATGCGACCTCTCTGCCCGTTGGTGAAGGCGCCCTGATAGGTCCCCAGCGAGTCGATGCGGATGCCACTCACCAGGGTGTCGTTGTTCCAGCGGCCGATGGTGATACGGCCTAAAGAGTCGCGACTGATGGCTGTACCTTCTCGTTTCTTGTTCTTCCAGTGTCCTACATTATACACAGAGATGGTATCCGTCGTCTCGCGATGTCGCTCCCCGTTGGCAAAGGCGGCCACCATCTCGTAACCCTCGTCGCTGACGTTGTGACGGTCCAGATAGTAGTCCAGCTCCGTCTTGCGGTCATTGGCCATCTGCTGACGGATGGAGTCGAGTAGGAGTGAGGGGCTGATGGCTGGCACCGTTCCCAGACTCTTTCTGCTGAGTGTGTCGTCACTGGTGTCTCTGGTCAGCCAACCACTCTGATGTCCGTAGCCAAGAATGATACCAGCCGTCAGCGCAACGGCCATCAGGAGTAGGGTGTATCGGCTTGATTTCTTCATACTAGCAACTACGGAGGGATGGTCTATCGTCTGGCCAACAAGACGACGTTCTCGACGTGAGGCGTGTGTGGGAACATGTCGACGGGCTGTACCTCGATGACGTCATAGTCTGCGTGGAGTTCCTGCAGGTCGCGAGCCTGTGTGGCAGGGTTACAGCTGACGTAGACGATGCGCTGTGGAGCAGCTCTGAGGATGGTCTTCACCACGTCAGGATGCATGCCGGCACGTGGGGGATCGGTGATGATGACGTCAGGACGACCGTGTTCTGCGATAAACTCATCGGTCAGGATATCTTTCATGTCGCCGGCATAGAAGAGGGTGTTGTCGATGCCGTTGATCTCGCTGTTGATTTTGGCATCCTCGATGGCCTCTGGCACGTACTCGATACCAATGACTTTGCTGGCCTTACGAGCCACGAAATTGGCGATGGTACCTGTGCCGGTGTAGAGGTCATAGACCGTTTCGTTGCCCGAGAGGGCGGCGAACTCTCTGGCGACGGCGTAGAGATGATAGGCCTGCTCCGTATTGGTCTGATAGAAACTCTTTGGTCCTACCTTAAACTTCAGATCTTCCATCAGTTCGTAGATGTGGTCTTCGCCCTTGAACACCAGGATCTCCTGATCACCGATGGTATCGTTGCACTTCTGGTTGTCGAGGTACATTAATGCACTGATTTGCGGGAACTTGTCAGCGATATGTTGCAGGAGGCCATTGACCATTGACCATTGATGATTGACCATTTGTTTCTCTTGCTCTTCGGAATGGTCAATGGTCAATGGTAAATGGTCAATGTGAAACTGAATGATCACCATCCACTCGCCAGAGGCTGAGTTGCGGATGATGACATCGCGCAGCAAACCTACCTGCTCTCGTAAATCGAAGAAACTCAGACCGTGCTCAATGGCGTAGTCGCGCACTTCATTACGGATCTGGTTGTGCAGGTCGTCCATCAGCCAGCACTTTTCAATCGGCAGGATCTTATCGAACGCCCCCGTGATGTGGAAGCCGATGGCGGGTTTGTTTTTAGCACCCTCGCCGGCGGCGAGGGTACTGATCTCCTCCTTGGTCAGATACCTTTTGTTCGCACAGCCGTAATCGAGCTTATTGCGATACTCCTGCGTCTTCACGCTGCCGAGGATGGGTCGGAAGTCGGGGAGGGGGATCTTTCCGATACGCGTCAGCTGGTCGAAGACCTGCTGCTGCTTGAACTTCAACTGCTCTTCATAGGGCAGGTTCTGCCACTTACAACCGCCACAGACGCCGAAGTGCTTACAAAAGGGTATCGCGCGTACCTTACTATATTCTATAAAGCGCACCACCTCGCCCTCGGCAAAGGAGTGCTTCTTACGACGGATCTGAACGTCGCAGACGTCGCCAGGGACACAGAACGGCACAAAGACGACCAGCTCGTTCCAATGGAAAAGACACTTGCCTTCAGCGGCCACAGCCTCTATCACAACACCCTCAAGGAGTGGTAATGGTTTCTTCTTTCTTGACATAATGCTATTAATTTGCCTGCAAAGGTACGAATAAATATTAAAATTACCAATTTTTGCTCATTTTTCTTGTATATGTGCGAAGAATTTCGTAATTTTGCGGAATTAACAAACAAAAACAATTTATCATCAACAAAATAGTAATAAACGTATGAGTCAGAAAAGAGTTTACCTCTTCGGTAACGGTAAGGCCGAAGGTAATGCAAAAATGCGTGAGGAACTGGGTGGTAAGGGTGCAAACCTTGCCGAGATGAACCTGCTGGGTGTTCCCGTTCCTCCAGGTTTCACAATCACCACAGATTGCTGTAACGAGTACTATCAGGTTGGTCAGCAGAAGATTATGGAGCTGCTGAACGACGACGTGATGGCTGCTGTGAAGCACATCGAGGTACTGATGAACTCGAAGTTCGGCGACAAGGAGAATCCGCTGCTTGTCTCTGTTCGTTCTGGTGCCCGTGCCTCTATGCCTGGTATGATGGATACCATCCTGAACCTCGGTCTGAACGACGAGGTGGCTGAGGGTATGGTGAAGAAGACCAACAATCCTCACTTCGTATACGACAGCTATCGTCGTTTCGTACAGATGTACGGTGACGTCGTGCTGGAGATGAAGCCCGTCAACAAGACCGACATCGATCCGTTCGAGGAGATCATCGAGAAGGTTAAGGAAGAGCGTGGCGTGAAGCTCGACAAGGACCTGAACGTTGAGGAGCTCAAGAAGCTGGTTCAGCTGTTCAAGAAGGCCATCAAGGAGCGCACCGGTAAGGACTTCCCCGACGATCCTATCGAGCAGCTCTGGGGTGCTATCTGCGCTGTGTTCCGTTCTTGGATGAACGAGCGCGCTATCCTCTATCGTAAGATGGAAGGTATCCCCGACGAGTGGGGTACAGCCGTATCAGTGATGGCAATGGTATTCGGTAACATGGGCGACACCTCTGCTACTGGTGTATGCTTCAGCCGTGATGCCGCTAATGGTGAGAACCTCTTCAATGGTGAGTATCTTGTAAATGCTCAGGGTGAGGACGTTGTGGCTGGTATCCGTACCCCGCAGCAGATCACCAAGATCGGCTCTCAGCGCTGGGCTGAGCGCGCTGGCATCTCTGAGGAGGAGCGCGTAGCCAAGTATCCTTCTATGGAGGAGGCTATGCCTGAGACATACGCACAGCTGAATCAGATTCAGGAGAACCTCGAGAACCACTATCACGATATGCAGGATATGGAGTTCACCGTTCAGGAGGGCAAGCTGTGGTTCCTGCAGACCCGTAACGGTAAGCGTACAGGTGCTGCCATGGTGAAGATCGCCATCGACCTGCTCCACGAGGGTATGATCGACGAGAAGACCGCCATCCTGCGCTGCGAGCCTCAGAAGCTCGACGAGCTGCTGCACCCCGTATTCGACAAGAAGGCTCTGGCTGCCGCTAAGGTCATCGCTCAGGGTCTGCCCGCATCTCCTGGTGCTGCCTGTGGTCAGATCGTATTCCACGCTGACGACGCTAAGGCTTGGCATGAGGACGGCCACAAGGTAGTGCTCGTACGTATCGAGACCTCTCCTGAGGACCTCGCCGGTATGGCTGCTGCCGAGGGTATCCTGACCGCTCGTGGTGGTATGACCTCTCACGCTGCTGTGGTTGCCCGTGGTATGGGTAAGTGCTGCGTATCAGGTGTAGGTGCCCTGAACGTCAGCTATAAGGATAAGACCGTTGAGATCGACGGCGTTGTATATAAGGAGGGTGACTACATCTCTCTGAACGGTACCACTGGTCAGGTTTATGCTGGCGAGGTGCCCACCAAGGCTGCTGAGCTCTCTGGTGACTTCAAGGAACTGATGGATCTCTGCGACAAGTACACCAAGCTGCAGGTTCGTACCAATGCTGATACGCCTCACGATGCACAGGTCGCTCGCAACTTCGGTGCCAAGGGTATCGGTCTGACCCGTACCGAGCACATGTTCTTCGACGATAAGAAGATCATTGCTATGCGTGAGATGATTCTCGCCGACAGTGTTGCCGGACGTGAGAAGGCTCTTGCCAAGCTGCTGCCTTACCAGAAGGCCGACTTCAAGGGCATCCTCGAGGCTATGGACGGTCTGCCCGTGAACATCCGTCTGCTCGATCCTCCCTTGCACGAGTTCGTTCCCCACGATCTGGCTGGTCAGGAGACGATGGCCAAGGAGATGGGCGTATCGCTCGAGACGATCCAGCGCCGCGTCGCTTCTCTCGCTGAGAACAACCCAATGCTGGGTCACCGTGGTTGCCGTCTGGGCATCACCTTCCCCGAAATCACCGCTATGCAGACCAAGGCTATCCTCTCTGCTGCTTGCGAGCTGAAGAAGGAGGGTAAGAACCCGATGCCAGAGATCATGGTTCCGCTGATTGGTACGCTCTACGAGCTGAAGCAGCAGAAGGAAGTGATCCAGTACGCCGCTAAGGAAGTGTTCAACGAGTATGGCATGGAGGTAAAGTTCGAGATTGGTACGATGATTGAGATTCCTCGTGCTGCTCTGACCGCTGACCGTATCGCTGAGGAGGCTCAGTACTTCTCATTCGGTACCAACGACCTGACGCAGATGACCTTTGGTTACAGCCGCGACGATATTGCTTCGTTCCTGCCTGTATACCTCGACAAGAAGATTCTGAAGGTAGACCCGTTCCAGGTACTCGACCAGAAGGGTGTTGGCCGTCTCATCAAGTTCGCTGTGAAGGAAGGCCGTGAGGTACGTCCTGACCTCCGTTGCGGTATCTGTGGTGAGCATGGTGGTGAGCCCAGCTCTGTGAAGTTCTGCGCTAAGATTGGCATGAACT
>JAEENF010000263.1 GCA_016283605.1 Prevotella sp. | reverse complement strand
TTAACTGCAACGGCGGCGGCAACCCCTACATCGCCAAGGCAACGTTAAGCAGCGCCACCACAGCCGGAAAGTACTACCAACAGACCTTGAAGATGGCTACCATCGGTGACGTGATTCTTTCTGACGGAAAATTCTATGCCGCTGGTACAGCTGGCGCCGTGGCCAAGATAACCTATGTGGGCAATGATGCAGAAACCAGCACCACTTTCAATCACGGCCTGGCCCTGGCGATTTATGATGCCCACTACGACCCTGGAGAATACTGGTGTAATCAGGTAGTCGGTAACTGTATGACCACACGGTATGCGAACTATACTCTCGCGAAGACAGACATGGCTGGCATTGCCAATACCGATGAGCTTATAAATCATCCTTCTCATAGCCACACTGCAGCCATAAGAGCCAGAAACAACAAGGGTACTGCCCACCCCACGGGTACCAGCGACTGGTTCCTGCCGAGTGCAGGTCAGTGGGATAAGATGATCACCACTGCGGGCAGCTATTCTAACTTGAAGACTAACGCAGGCTTGAAGGAGGACAAAAGTTATTATTCATCTACGGAGGAGAGTATCGGCTTTTCGTATGTCTTCGACTTCAAAAATTCCATCGTTTTTACCGCCCATCCTGAGTTCAACCGCTATATTCGTTCAGCCGTCGCATTCTAAACTGTCAAACGTAACACAAAAGGGATAATATCACAAAAGGGACGGTCCCCTTTGTGAGAAAGAAGAAAACAGAAAACGGAAGTCAAATCGGCTTCCGTTTTTTCGTTCACCTATCGCTGGGGCCTGGCCCCGGTGATAGGTGCTGCATATTTTTTTCGAAAACGATACGACTTTCCGATTTATTTTGTATCTTTGTGGCCGTAAATGATGGAAACGAGATATTATAAGGTGGCAGGGCATATGATCGGCGTCAGCGGAGAGGCAGAGGTCTTTAAGCTGATGACGAACTATGAGCCGTTTGCAATACAGGGGGACGGTTTTTTTGTTACATTGACATCGCTCGATATAACAAAAGCGCTCGGGCTTTGCCCGCTTGCTACCGAAGGGACGCAAGAACCGTCCCCCTGTTACACCGAGGAGCTGCGGCAGGAGGAAGAGGGACAGACCATCATCTGTGGCAGGACCGCTGATGGTGAGCCCGTTTTCGAATACCGCTGGTGGGAGGAAACCGCCGGTTGGCTGGTCTGCGCTGCCGACTACAGCAAGGGACGGCTCATCACCACCGGCAAGCACACGAAGATGGCTATCGACAATGCCCTGATGGTGCTCTTCGCCCTGGCTACGGCCGACCAGCAGACGGCGCTCTTCCATGCCGCCGTGGTGAGCCATCAGGGGCGGGCATATCTCTTTCTCGGGCCCAGCGGCACGGGCAAAAGCACGCACGCGAGATTGTGGCTTAAGTATATCGAAGGGTCGGAACTGGTGAATGACGACAATCCCGTGGTGAGGATAGAGCGGAAAACCGCCGTGGTGTATGGCTCGCCGTGGAGCGGTAAGACGCCCTGCTATCGCAATGTGAGCTATCCCCTGGGAGGTATCGTGGTGCTGAGTCAGGCACCTTATAACAAGATAGAACGTCTCGGTGGACTGCAAGCTTATACCGCCCTCATGGCGAGCATCAGCGGCAAGCGCTGGGACGAACGGATTGCCGACGGTCTGCACCAGACGGAGAACGCATTAGCATCGAATGTGGCGGTGTGGCATCTGGAATGTCTGCCGGATGAAGAGGCGGCAAGATTGTGCTGCGCACAAGTGAAAAGTGACTATATTATAGAGGAGGCGATAAGGCTGGTGAGAGAAGGGGTGAGTGTGACGCTGCCGGTCGACGGGCAGAGCATGCTGCCGTTCATCATCGGTGGAAAGGAGAGCGTCATCCTGCAACGACCGGGATTAATAGATGTCGGCGATGTGGTGCTGGCGTGGGTGGAGAATCGCCGCTACGTGGTGCATCGCATCATTCAAATCGATGACGACTGTGTGACGCTGATGGGCGACGGTAATCTCATGGGTACGGAGCATTGCCTGCTAAGTGACATCAAGGCCCGGGTGACGCATGTGGTAGATGCAAAGGAACGAACACATGATATAAATAACAGGTTGCGGAAGCTGGCTGCAAAGATGTGGTTCTGGCTGCGTCCCATGAGAAGATATTTATTAGCAATATATAAGAAGGTAAAATGGTAAAAAGGTAATATGAGAATCAAGAAAGGATTTGTGCTGCGCGAGGTGTGCGGCGAACGTGTGATAATCGGTGAGGGCCTCGGTGCCATCAACTTCGGAAAGATGTTGGCACTGAACGAGACGGCTGCATGGCTCTGGAAACAGGCTCAGGAGATGGGCGACTTCACCATTGAGGCTCTGGCTGAAAGACTTTGCGAGGAATATGATGTCACGCCCGACGAGGCCAAAGCCGACGTGGCCGATATCATCAATGAGTGGCAGCAAGTCGGTGTAACTGAATAAAGCACTATCATGAACGATGGAGCATAACTACCAATTATTCCTCGCGCTCTTGCGCACGGCGATGACGGGCGAGCCGTTTGAGCCCGTGCCGTCGGCTCAGGAATGGTCTAAGCTCTTTAAAATAGCAGGCCAGCAGTCGGTAATGGGGGTATGCTATACGGCATTCTCACATCTTTCTAAGGATCAAATGCCGCCTATGGAGTTGTTGGTTAAGTGGATGGCCGAGGCAGAGACGATCCGAGGCCTGAACGAACTGCTGAATCAGGAGGCTGCACGGCTGACACAGCTGTTCTCAGAACAAGGGCGAAAGACGGCCATCCTGAAAGGCCAGGCTAATGCGCGGCTCTATCCCGACAAACTGTCGAGACAAGTCGGCGATATCGACATCTGGGTAGAGGGCGGACGAGAGAGCGTGCAGGAATTGCTCAACAAGATGAAGTTGACAGACCGTAAGGCCAACTCAACGATATTGGCCAGGGTGACAGCATCGTACCACCATGTGGATTTGCCTGCAAATGAGAAAGGTGTGGTGGTAGAGGTGCACTTCCGCCCGGCATCAGGCAACCATAACCCGATAACGAACCGTCGGTTACAGCAGTGGTTAGAACAGGAGATACCATCTACAGAGCAGGTAGAAGAAGGTTTCAATGTACCGTCGATACGATTCGCGCTAATGATGCAATTGTCTCATATACAGCAGCATATATTGGGCGGCGGTATCGGGCTCCGACAGGTGTGCGACTACTACTGGTTGCTCAAGAACTCAACATTGGAAGATCTGCGGACGGTGGAGGCCGAGCTAAAGCGACTTGGACTTCACCATACGGCAGGGGCTCTGATGTGGGTGCTCGCCGAGATGTTGCATATAGACAAGGTCCTGCTGCTCTGTAAGCCAGACCGCTCTCGAGGCGAGTGGATGTTACGGAAAATCATGGCAGGCGGCAATTTTGGACATTATGCCGAGCGACAACAGCAAGGGCTATTGAGGGGAATGTTAGAAGGTCGGCTGCGCCATCTGCGGCTGATGCGCTTCGATTTCAGGGAAGCGTTGTGGATGGAGTTGAACTTCTGGAAGTCACAGATCAAGTTGATACCCCTGCGGATCAGGTACAGGACACTATTGTTAAGAGACGTTCCGAGATGAGTAAGAAATTATTGTCCGTTGTAAAAATGAAATACGTATCGTGGTTGTGGCATAACTCCATGGGTATCCGCTGGAATACGGCGGTGCGCATAGTGACGGGTATCGGGCAGGTGGTGCTCGGTCTGATGATGGTGTGGCTCAGTCGACGGTTCATCGACGAGACGATACACACGGGGTCGGCCGACGATGTGCTGAAGATGGTCTGCTGGCTCGTGCTGACGGTCGTAGGAGGCGTGCTTTTGAGGCAGGTGGGTTATTGGCTGACCACCTCGGCGAGCATCCGTCAGACGAATGCCCTGCGCCTGCGTATCTTCAGCAGTCTGTTCCGTAGGCAACTCTATACTGAACAGGAACTGCACTCCGGCGACATCACCTCACGACTGGCGAAGGATATCGAACAGGTCAGTAATGTCTGTACCGACACGCTGCCCCAGATGGTGATCACGATGATACAACTCTGTGGGGCATTCCTGTTGATGCGGTGGTTTGATGCGCGGCTGGCATGGGCATTATTGTTGCTCACGCCGTTGGCTATCGTCTTCGGCAAACTGATTGCCCGTCGGTTGCGGCAGATGACGCTCGACATCCGACAGGACGAAAGCCGCATCCAGATGCAGGTGCAGGAGGGTATGGAGCATAATGCCGTGCTGCGGTCGCTGGGTTCGGAGCAATGGGTGACAGAGAGACTCGACTCGATGCAGCAACGGCTTCGCGGGAATGTGATGCGCCGCATGCGGTTTACCGTTGTCACACGACTCATTATGGGCTGCACTTTCGGATTGGGCTATCTGATGGCGTTCGCATGGGGCGGCATCGGCCTGCGCAATGGCACCATCACTTTTGGCGTGATGACATCGTTCCTGCAATTGGTAGGCATGATTCAAGGGCCCATTCTGCAACTGCTGAATATGGTGCCAGGGGTGATCCATGCAACGGCGAGCATCGACCGACTGGAGGAACTGTCTTCTGAGAACTCCGAAAACTCAGAAAAATCTGGAATCTCCAAGAACTCCGGTGAGTCCGATTGCTCCATCCGATTCTCGGATGTCAGCTTCCGCTATGCGAAGGGCGACCGCGAGATACTGAATCATTTCACACATGAGTTCAAGGCTGGTTCAAAGACCGCCATCATGGGCGAAACGGGCATCGGAAAGACTACGCTCTTCCGACTCATCCTCGGCTTTATCACACCTCAGAATGGCAAGGTGGAGGTCAGCGGCAGTCTCTGTTTCGTGCCACAGGGCAACACCCTCATGAGCGGCACCATCCGCTATAACCTTCAGCTGGCGCGGCCCGAGGCCACCGACGACGAATTGCAAGAGGCGCTACATACCGCCTGCGCCGATTTTGTGCTTGATTTGCCCGAGGGTATTGATACCGAACTTGGCGAACGAGGCAGCGGACTCAGCGAGGGACAGGCCCAGCGCATCGCCATCGCCCGAGGATTGCTGCACAATGGCGACATTCTGTTGCTCGACGAGATCAGCAGCTCGCTCGATGAACCCACCGAGCGCGAACTCTACCGTAGACTCTTCGACGCCCATCCCTCGAAGACCATGCTCTTCATCACACATCGTCCCACCGTCACAGAGCAATGCGACGACGTGGTACAGTTGTCTTGAATTCGACCTCTGACACAACGGGACAGGAGCCTTGTGAAAACCTATCGCTGGGGCCTGGCCCCGGTGATACTTTCCCTTTTGTTATAGGAAAAAAAATTAATAGCCAAGCATAGCTGCTGGCGTTATTCCCAAGGTGGAACAAAGCAAACGGGCTATTTTCAGCGTAGGCTCAGCCCTGCCAGAAACATAGTCACTGATTCTAGAAGGACTGACTCCAATCTCTGTGGCCAACTGCTTCTGGCTCATATTCTTCTCGTCCAAGGAAAGCTGTATCAACTGGGCTACGGTAGGTTTACCTATGGGAGAGTGTTCTTTCTCATAG
>JAEENF010000262.1 GCA_016283605.1 Prevotella sp. | reverse complement strand
GGTTGCAAAGGTACAAAATAATTACGAATTATGAATTACGAATTACGAAATATTTTATATCTTTGCACGGACATTTCAAAAAAATCATAACCGACATGAAATTTATTACACTATTCGTGGCCGCACTATTTTGTGGCAGTGCTTCAGCACAAACATTGAAAATCAACGAAATCATGCAGTCGAATGTCGAGACCATCATGGACGACATTCATGAATTCCCTGACTCTTGGGTTGAATTGTACAACCCCAGTGATCAGGCCGTCAATCTCAAAGACTACCAGATTAGTAACAAGAACAAAGTCAAAAAGGCCTGGCAGTTGCCCGACAAGACTGTAGCTGCTAAGGGCTATGTCATCATCTATTGCGACAAGGAAGGCTTAGAGGACAAGCGTCTCCACGCCGACTTCCGTCTGGAGTCTGGTAAGGGTTGTACCGTTTACCTGTTCAAAGACAAGCAGAGTGAGCCGGTTGACAGTCTGCCTGCCGACATGAAGAAGATGCCTGCCCCTGACATCGCCTACGGTCGCGAGACTGACGGTGCTGACAAGTGGGGTTACCAGCTCACTCCCACCCCGGGAAAGGCCAACTGCGGCAAGACCACCAAGAACATCTTAGGTGCTCCTGTCTTCAGCGAGAAGGGTCGTGTAAGTAATACAGCCCTGAACCTCACGCTGACGCTGCCCGAAGGTGCTCCTGACGGTGCCTACATTGCCTACACCACTGACGGCAGTGAGCCTAAGGCTAACAGCACGAAATATTCGAAGGCTATCAACATCGCCAAGACAACGGTCATTCGCGCCAAGGTGTTCTGCGACGGCTACCTGTCACCCGTCAGCACAGCCCAGTCGTACATCTTCCATCCAAGGACGATGACGGTGCCAATCTTCTCTGTCCAGATTGACGACAGATATCTGAACGGCGGTGACTCACTGGGTCTCTTCAGGTATAACAACAGCAAGGAAGACAAGAAGACGTGTGACTGGCGTCGCCCAATGAACATCGAGTTCTTCCCCACCGAGAATGCCGAGAGTGCTTTCAACCAGCTCGGCGAGACACGCATCCAGGGCGGACAGTCGCGTTCGAATGCCCTGAAGTCGATGGTGTTCTATGCCAACAAGCGTTTCGACCCCGACAAGAAGCGTTATTCCTACGAGTTCTTCCCCGACCAGAAGCCTGGCATCACTGAGTTCAAGTCATTCTCTTTGCGCGATGGCGGTAACGACTTCTCTGACCTGTATTTCCGCGACCTCATCATCCAACGCACCATGGCCGGCCACGTAGACCTTGACTGGCAGGCAGGCCACACAGCCGTGCTTTACATTAACGGCGAATATATGGGTATGCTGAACATCCGTGAGCGTTCCAACGAGGATAATATCTACAGCAACTACAACGGTCTTGAGGATCTCGACATGATTGAGATTTCGCACGAGAAGGTTAATAACAAGGATATGTTCGAAGAGGAGTTCAAGGAAGGTACTGCCGACTTCTACGAGGCTTTCAAGACTTTCTATAGCGAAAAGGGTCACACCCTGGCTGAATATGAGCAGTGGCTGGACGTCAGCGAATATCTGAACGTCATTGCCATGAACTTCTTCTACGGCAACATAGACTTCCCAGGCAACAACATTGTCTTCTGGCGTCCTAACGATGACGACAAGGATTCTGGTCTGCCCAAGAGGTTCCGCGTGATTGTCAAGGATACCGACTTCGGACTTGGACTCTACGGCAGACAGAACGATTACAACACCATCAAGCTGCTTTACAATCAGAACTATGACAGCGGTAATGCATGGGCCTTTACAGAGCCAGCCACACGTCTTCTCAAGAACATGTTGGAAGATAAAGACATTCTGAAGATGTTTATTGACAAGTGCTGTGTCTACATGGGTGACTTCATGAACGGTAAGGGCACTGGCGAAGTCATCGACCTCATCATGGCCGAAGCTATGGAGGAATTCGTAGCTCACCGCAACAAGTACAATGCCGGTTGGGGACCCTGGCAAACCGACAACCGTGCTGACATTACCAACAAGTTCAATAGTGCCAAGAATTGGGCAGAGGGCCGTCCCAAGAACTTCTATAAGTTCATTGGCGACCAGTGGAGCCTTGGTTCTCCCGTGGCACTAACCGTCAATAAGAATGCACAGGACGTTGCCCTCACCATCAACGGCATCAACGTATCGAACAAGACATTCGACGGCAAGTTCTTTGCCAACCGCGAACTCGTCATCACCGGTACTGCTCCTGAAGGTCAGGAAATAAAGGGGTGGAAGCTCAGCGGTGGAAAGACTGGCGAAGTTAGCGGCAGCGAGCTGACAATCAGCATGACATCGAGCGCACTGACCGTTGAACCGATTCTCGGCGCAGCAACAGGCATCCAGACCGTTCAGCCGTCAGCCGTCAGCCGTCAGCCGTCACCCATCTACGACCTGATGGGCAACAAGGTCAAGACTCCGAAGGCAGGCAAGATCTACATTCAGAACGGCAAGAAGATTAGCTGGCGTTAAGCGTCAGAAACATTAAACGAATGAAGGATTACCCAGCGCTCAGCGTCTGGGTAATCTTTTGTTCACGATGGCAGATGCGTACCTCGATACCGAACTTCTCGTGGATATGCTCAGCCAAGTGCTGGGCACTATACACGGAACGATGCTGACCACCCGTACAGCCAAAGCAGAACATCAATGACGTGAAACCACGCTGGATGTAACGGCGCACATGGGCATCAGCCAACTTATAGACGCTATCGAGGAACGTCAAAATCTCACCATCGTCCTCCAAGAATCGGATGACGGGCTCGTCGAGACCTGTCAGTTGCTTATACGGCTCGTAACGGCCCGGGTTATGAGTCGAACGGCAGTCGAACACATAGCCGCCACCATTGCCGCTTTCGTCCTCGGGAATACCCTTGGTATAGGAGAAACTGAACACGCGCACCACCAACGGACCCTGCGCATCGTATTTCGAAAACGTCGCAGGCCCGTCTTGCGGATGCTGCTTGTACGGGTTCTTATCGGTAATCTTATAACCGTCAGCACGACTGACAGCTGTCTGGACCTGCTGGAAGCGAGGCATTTCCGTCAATTGACGCAGGATATCGGTCAGATACGGATAGGGGAAGTTGCGCTCATCCAACAGTTCACGGATATTCTGCATAGCGGGCGGAATACTCTCTATGAAATGGAGCTTACGCTCGAAATAGCCTCGGAATCCGTAGGCACCCAGTACCTGCAACTGACGGAACAGCACGAAGAGCGACAAGCGGTCAACGAAATGATGGGGCGACGGTACCTCGGCAAACTGCTTCATGGCATTGTAGTACTCATAGACCAGTTCACGACGTACCTTATACGGATACTTGGCAGAAGCCTGCCACAGGAACGAAGCCAGGTCGTAGTAGTACGGTCCCTTGCGACCGCCCTGAAAGTCGATGAAATACGGACGGCCCTCGCTATTCAGCATCACATTGCGTGCCTGAAAGTCGCGATAGAGGAATCCCTGCGGGTCATCAGCATTCGTCAGGTCCTTGGCCAACAGTCGGAAGTCTGCCTCAAGTTTCAACTCGTGGAAGTCTATCTCGGTAGCCTTCAGGAAACAGTATTTAAAGTAGTTGAGGTCGAAGAGCACAGAGTCGCTGTCGAAAGCCGGCTGGGGATAACAGTTGACGAAATCCAGCCCATCGGCTCCTACAATCTGAATCTTAGGCAACTCACGGATGGTACGACGCAGCAGTTCCTGCTCCTTCAACGTATAACGGCCACCAGCCTCACGACCGCCACGAATGGCATCGAACAGCGACATA
>JAEENF010000261.1 GCA_016283605.1 Prevotella sp. | reverse complement strand
CATATCAAGGATGATTCAGGTTATTGATGACTGTGATGTCCTGATGGTCTACAATCCATACACTTTCACAGTTCGACGTCTTAGCCATCTGACAGGCTCTTTTCATCGCGTCTGCAGAGCGTTCTATAGTAGTGTCTTGTATTTCCTTCGGCCATTGGTAATTGGTCTCATACTGGGCGGCTATACCCCAGCCGAAAGCATCGACGGGAATGACACAAAAGGAGGAGAGTTTAGGATAGTCATCCTCGATGATAATCACATAGGCTGACTTAACGGGATGACCAGTCTTCTGGATGGCTTCTTTGGCCATTTTCTGGCCGACTAAGCCCGACTTTATGGATTCGTTGATAAGATGAGCATCGATGGCCAGAGAGGCTGTCAGAAAGACGATAAAGGCGATGACTGTCTTTTTGGTTTGTGGCTTGCAGAGGTCAATACCATAAGCTATGATTATCGCCAATAACGACAATCCGGCATAAGTGTGCATCATACTGAAAACAGTCAAGAGATGAGGGCCTACGGCGATGACCAAACAAATCAATGTACACAGTATCTTCTTATTGATCATCTTCCGCCAGTTTCTGACCCATATCAGGTAAAGGAAAGGCAGCGTCAGCAGCAGACTCAACACAGCCCATAGAAGTTGTCGGCTTGGTGCATGTAATAGATAGACATAGTCGACGGTCACAAACGTTGTAAACAGGAATTTCACCACATTACCTATCACCTTCATCACACCTGGCTCATAGTCAGGATGGATGACGATATCTTTTGGCGTGATGACGATAACCAGCATATAGCACACCATGATGCCTACAGCTATCAGCAGGTCTTTCTTCAGTGTCTTCTGATCTATGAAGTCGAAGCCAAAAGCGAGGATAGGACAGATCAATGCCCACATCAGTCCGTTTTCCTTGAACAGCGTAGCGAGGAAGATCAGCAGGATCCACACCAGATATCTGGCTCGATGAAGTTTGATGTAGCAGAGAAAGGCTATCATGTCGCAGGTTAAGGCAAAAACTTGATTCTGACTGTCGACAGCTAAAACAGTAGCCATCGTTGCTGGTAAGACAAAGAAGCAAATCGTGGTGATGTTCTTTGAAAACAGGCTGAATCGCAGTTCAGACAACAGTCTAAAGAGCGTTATTGTACACAGCAGATGGCCTGCAACGACCAACAAGTGATTGAACGTAGGGAAGAGGAGTTGTGGATTGCGTCCAGCCACATAACCTATCATGGAGTCGAAAGGACGCCAGTGATAACCATAGAACAGAAAACGTTCTTTAATAAAGAATGGCCTGAAGTCAGGCGTTGTCATCGATGCCCAGTCATCGTGTGTGGGCAGAATCTGTAATACGGCATAAAGCAGTATAGGTGTTAAGAGAACAGGTATGATGATACCTAGTTTATAATGGCTATCTTGCATACCGTACCTTTCTTTCCGTCACTCGTTGCTGTAGCCACCATATAGACCCCCGATGCCACTCTCCTACCCTTTTGGTCACAACCATCCCAGGTATATGTGCCACCATTACTACGTCCTTCATTGATGATAGCGCCATTGGCTGACAGGATCTTGACATCGGCATTGAGCGTCAGTCCTGTGATGGTGATGGGGCCTGTATAGTTTGGCTCAACAGGATTGGGATAAGCCCAGACGTTATCTGATGTCATCTCTGTGTTGCTCTGGGTAGCATCGCTGATATAGGAACAAAGACCGTTGTCTGTCCCAAAGAACACCTCGCCTGAAGCAGGATTGACGGCTATCGACTTGACGATATTTGATAACAAGGGACTATCAGCTGTGGTGAAGTGAAGGATCTGGGTCATGTTATCGGCACTAATCAGATAGACACCGTTGCCATTGGTGCCAAACCACTTGCGATTACCTCCGTCGATGGCCATACTCAAGATGTCTGTATTCGCCAACAGATAGTCGGCATAGTTGGTACCATCATTGCGAGGCACCTTCACCTGTGTCAGCGTGGTGCCACCATTGTTAATCTCCTTACGTTCGAAGACAAAGGGACCAGCACTGGTGCCTATCCAGATGTTATGCTGAAGATCTTCGGCGATACATCTGACACCCAGTTGAGGATTTTGGACTGTGCCATCCTGATTGACGAAGTTTTCGTAGGCTGTGAGTTTGTCGCTGTTGGTATCGTACTGATAGAATGCTGGCGTGTACCAGTTGTTATTAACAAACCACATGAGCCCCTGACTGTCAAAGAACATGCCGCGCATTTCAGCATTACTACGGTTTTTGATCGCACCACTGTTGAGTTTCATCAACTCCGCATGGTTCAGTTTGGTGAATGACCCGTTGACGTATCTGATCATAGAGGTATTAGGCGCTGAACTGTTTAACAGCCATATATCTCCGTTGCTGTCATACTTGACGTCGCTCACCAATTCATACTCCAGCGTCTTCCCGTCGAAAGGCTCAATAGGACTGTTATTGCTATTGTAGAAACTGACGAACTGTCCATCTTTGAATTCATAGAGTCCGTTTCTGGAGCCCGCAAAGATATGGTTCTCGTTTTTGGGGTCTACATCCAGGCAGAAAGCACCCATATAGGACAGGCCTGTGACGTCGCTAATGCCTTCATTCTGATAGTTTATCCAGTTGTTATTGTCATAGATCTGTATGCCGCTGGAGTGAGTATAATCGCCATTACAGGTATACAACTTATTATTCAGGAACCGCATGAATCCAAAGTGATTATAGTGGGGACCATCAGGGCTGAGAGTCTTGACGAGCTCGATGTATTTGTCGTAGTCACTGTTGTCTTCTGCTGGGAGTGAAGTGGGATACTCTGGATGGTTAGGCGTATAGGTCTCTGCAATTTCAGCACGTTGCATATTGACCTTGACAATACCGAATCCACAGACGAGGTAGGCATAGTTTCCTTCGATACGGATGCTGTTGACTGTCTTGTCTTCTGTCATCGTCTTCGTATACAAGGCAGAAATATTGGTGACATTTCCATTGGTCTCTACAAGGTCGATATTGGAATTGTCATAGACGGCTATCAGACGTTTGGCCTGTTTATTCCAGGCGATGAGTTTGATGTTGGTATCTGAGAGGCCATTGGTTCTGTCGTAAGTGTAGATGCTTTGGTCTTTCTGGTTATACTGATAGAGATCGTTGCTGGCACGAACAAAGAGATAGTCGCCAGCAGCACAGATCTGTTGTATCTCGTGATAGGCGAGGTAGTTCTTCCAAGTGCCAACCTGAGAGAAAGTGAATAGTGAATAGTGAATAGTGAATAGTAGTAACAAAATTCTTTGCCACCCAATGATTCTTTTTCTATTCAGACACTTTTTACTATTCATTATTCACTATTCACTTCTTTAAAAGGTACTCTGCCAACTTTTGTGTAGCTCTTGCACGATGGCTGATATGGTTCTTGATGTCCATACCCAGTTCTGCGAAGGTCTTGTCGTAGCCATCAGGTTGGAAGATGGGGTCATAGCCGAAGCCCTCTCCTCCCCTACGCTCTCGGATGATTTCACCTTCTACGATTCCCTCGAACTTGTGGATTTCCTTGATGCTCGTACAGCCACAAGGACAGACATCCTTCTTCTGTATTAACGCAATAACGGTGCGAAATCTTGCCTTGCGATTGTTATTTTCTCCTAATTCTTTCAGCAGACGGGCCATATTGGCTTCAGAATCGTGGCTGATAGCTTGAGCGTGGTCAGCGTCAACAGCCATACTGGCATATCTGGCTGAATAGACGCCTGGGGCACCATCGAGGGCATCAACCTCAAGGCCTGTATCATCGGCAAAGCAGTCGATATGATAGTGATCGTAGACATATTGTGCCTTCTGAAGGGCATTCTCCTCAAGCGTCTTGCCTGTCTCAGGGATGTCCACATCGCAGCCGATATCCTTCAGCGAGAGCACTTCAAAACTATCGCCAAGAATACTGCGGATCTCAGAGAGTTTATGCTCATTGTTTGTTGCAAAGACGATCTTCATTTAAACGACAATAATTTTTGTTTACGACAACTTAGACAACTTTGACAACTTTTTATCGGCCAAGGCCGAATGTTGTTTTAGTTGTCTGGGTTGTCGTTTTTATTTTTATTTTGTTTGACTTTGACTTTCATCTCGTCGAAGCCCTCACCATAGACACCAATGACGGCACTCTGCGAGACAAAGGCCTGAGGGTCGATCATCTTGATAAGACGGAAGATATAAGTACTCTCACGCTTCTTGGCGAGGATACAGAGCACCTTGATTTCCTGGCCTGTGTACCAACCGTGTCCATCAAGAATCGTCACACCGTGATTCATCTCTGTACCTATCGCATTGGCAATTTCCTGCCATTTCTTCGTGAAGATCATGAACTGCACAGACTCACGACGGGCATTCATCACATAGTCGAGTACAAAGTTCTCAATAGCCATCACACAGAGGCCGAACATCACCTTATGGGCTCGCTCGATGTAGTCACCAAACTGAGGGAAGAACATACAGGAGCCGATGATGCAGAAGTCGACAGTAATCAACACAGAACCCAACGAGATGTTGTGATACTTGTTGATGGAGGCTGCAATGATATCCGTACCTCCTGTTGAACCATTATTCAGGAATACCGTCGCCAGGGCGATACCTGTAATCACACTTCCGATAATCATCGACATGAAGTCCTGTCCTTCGCCCAACACCTTGATGGGCAGTCCATTAGGCTGTGTCGGCATGATGGCTTGTGCGAACATCAGAAGGAAGTAAAGCATGAAGATGGCGAAGATGGTCTTCATCATGAACTTCAGGCCTAATATCTTCAAGGCAACAATCAGCAGGATGCCGTTGATGATGATATAGGTGTTTTCCAGATGGAATCCAGTGGCGTAGTAGATGATGGCCGAAAGACCAGTCACGCCACCAGACACAATCTGATAAGGCATCAGGAACACAGTGAAGGCAATGGCGTACATCACCAGTCCAAGAACGATGGCGAAGTAGTCGCGTACCTCCCTCAAAATCATTTGATGATCTACTGTCATTATTTCTTCAGTACAATGTTCACCATACGCTTAGGGACGATGATAACCTTTGCTACCTGGAAGCCTTCGAGGTACTTCTGGGCACGTTCGTCTGAGAGTACAGCTTCCTCGATGGTCTTATTGTCAGCATCAGCAGCGAACTGCATCTCGAAACGGGCCTTACCATTGAAAGCGATACCCAGTTTCACCTGACTCTCCACGAGATACTGCTCATCCCACTTGGGCCACTGGGAATCGCAGACACTACCCTGCTCACCCAGCATCTCCCAGAGTTCCTCTGCGATATGTGGTGCAAACGGCGCAATAAGAATCACCAGTGTCTTCAGCATCTCCTTGTTCTTGCACTTCTGCTGGCTAAGCTCATTCACGCA
>JAEENF010000260.1 GCA_016283605.1 Prevotella sp. | reverse complement strand
TACCAAGTTTGACACGCAGTCATCGGAAGACAGCGACAGCGTGCCGAGTACTCCGAAGCAACTGATCTTCGCCGACTATCTGAAGAAAGAACTCGAGAGCGAAGGTTTCGAGGATGTGGAACTCGATGAGAAAGGCTATCTCTATGCTACCCTGCCTTCAAACATGAAGGACAAGGTACCCACCATCGGTTTCATCTCCCACTATGACACCAGCCCCGACTGTAGCGGAGCAGATATCAAACCACAGATTGTGCGCAACTACAACGGCGGTGAGATCACGCTGTCGGAAGGTATCGTCAGCAGTCCGCAGAAGTTCCCCGAGCTGCTGCACCATATCGGCGAGGACCTGATCGTCACCGACGGCCACACGCTGCTGGGAGCCGATGACAAAGCTGGAATCGCAGAGATTGTACAGGCCATGTGCTATCTGCGCGACCATAAGGAGATCCGTCACGGTGATATCCGTATTGCCTTTAATCCCGACGAAGAGATCGGCATGGGCGCCCACCATTTTGATGTAGAGAAGTTCGGCTGCGAATGGGCCTACACGATGGATGGCGGGGATGTTGGCGAACTGGAGTTCGAGAACTTCAATGCTGCCAGTGCGAAGATCCGCATCAAGGGTGTCAGCGTACATCCGGGCTATGCCAAAGGGAAGATGGTAAACGCCAACGCCCTGGCCGCGGAATTTGCCCACATGCTGCCCGATGATGAGACACCGGAGACCACAGAAGGCTATCAGGGGTTCTATCACCTGTTGAATATCCAGTCAAATATCGAAGAGGCCAAGCTCAGTTACATCATCCGCGACCATGACCGTGAGAAGTTCGAGGACCGTAAACGGTTTATGACACGCTGTGCAGACAGGATGAACGAGAAATACGGCGAGGGGACGGTCCTCTGCGAGGTGAAGGACCAGTATTACAATATGAAAGAGAAGATCGATCCTCAGATGCATGTCATCGACCTGGTGCTGCACGCCATGCAGGCCTGTGAGGTCGCTCCAAAGGTAAGACCCATCCGAGGAGGTACCGACGGTGCGCAACTTTCGTTCAAGGGTCTCCCCTGTCCCAATATCTTTGCTGGAGGCGTGAACTTCCACGGACCCTACGAGTTTGTAAGCATCCAGTCGATGGAGAAAGCCATGCAGGTCATCGTGAAGATCTGTGAGATGGTGGGGAGGTTTAGTGAATAGTGAATAGAGGGAAAAATGGGAGATTTACCGGCACTCATAGAAGATTTGGCGTTGATACTCATTGTGGCGGGTATCGTGACACTGGTATTCAAGAAGTTGAAACAGCCTCTGGTGCTGGGTTATGTTGTGGCCGGTTTCCTGGTATCTCCACACATGCCCTACACGGCTTCAGTGGTTGACACGGAAAACGTCCATTTGTGGGCGGATATCGGTGTGATGTTCCTGCTATTCTCGCTGGGACTGGACTTCTCCTTTAAGAAAATCCTGAAGATGGGGGCATCGCCCATCATCTCCGCCTCGTGCATCATCTTCTGTATGTCGATGCTGGGGCTGCTGGTTGGTCATGCCTTCGGATGGGGAAAGATGGACTGCATCTTCCTGGGTGGTATGCTCGCCATGTCTTCAACGACGATTATCTACAAGGCTTTCGACGATCTGGGCCTGCGACAACAGCAGTTTGCAGGACTGGTGATGTCGGTACTGATTCTCGAGGATATCCTGGCCATCGTGATGATGGTGCTGCTCAGCGCTATTGCCAGCGGTAACAATCCCGATGGCGGACAGATGTTAGGTAGCATCGTAAAGATCATATTCTTCCTTGTACTGTGGCTCGTAGTGGGCATCTTTGCCATACCGGCATTCCTGCGACAGGTACGCCGTCTGATCAACAACGAGGTACTGCTCATCGTGTCGTTAGGTATGTGTTGTGCCATGGCAGTATTCTCCACAAAGGTGGGTTTCTCGTCAGCTTTCGGCGCCTTCATCATGGGTAGCATTCTGGCAGAGACCATCGAGGCCGACAAGATCATCAAACTGGTGGAGCCTGTGAAGAACCTTTTCGGAGCCGTTTTCTTTGTGTCGGTGGGTATGCTCGTCGACCCTGTCATCCTTTTAGAATATGCCTTCCCGATCTTTATCCTGGTGATGACCATCCTTATCGGTCAGGCCGTCTTCGGCACGTTCTCCTTTATGCTGGCTGGTGAGTCGCTGAAGTCTGCCATGCGTTGTGGATTCTCGATGGCTCAGATTGGTGAGTTCTCGTTTATCATCGCCTCGCTGGGACTATCCCTGGGCGTCATCGGCAACTTCCTCTATCCGGTCGTGGTGGCCGTATCCGTTATAACCACATTTCTCACACCTTACATGATACGGTTTGCCACACCGGCTTATAACAATCTGGAAAAACATCTGCCCTCGAAGATCATCAGGTCGTTGAACCACCTGTCGATGAGTCACCCGAACTCCAAAGAGGACAATCTCTGGAAAAAACTCCTGACCCAGATGATGATGAATACCCTGGTGTATTCCATTCTCTCGGCAGCCGCCATCACCATGATGTTCGTCTTCGTACTGCCGTTTTTCCGCAAACTGCTCCCCGGATGGGAGTTGCACTGGTATGCCAATGCCATTACGGGTGTGCTGACAGTACTGCTGATAGCACCTTTCCTGAGGGCTATGGTGATGAAAAAGAACCATAGCGAGGAGTGGAAGGCCCTATGGGCAGAGAGCAACCGTAACCGTCTGCCATTGCTGTTTACCATCCTTGTACGCGGCTTGATTGCCGTGGCCTTTATCTTCTATATCTGCAACTACCTGAGTCGTTTCACCAACGCTATCATGATCACCATCGGTATCATCGTAGTGATACTCATCGTGCTCTCACGAGGTATCAAGAAACGAAGTATCTCCATGGAACGTCTGTTTATCCTGAACCTCCGCAGCCGTGATATCGAGGCACAAGTCCACGGCAAGAAACGTCCCCTGTACGAAGGTAAGTTGTTGGACCGTGACATCCATATCGCTGAATTTGAGATTCCTTATAATTCCGCATGGATGGGTATGAGCCTCAAACAACTCGACCTGGGTCGGCGGTATGGCATGCACGTCAGTAGTATCCTGCGTGGCGGACGCCGTCTGAACATCCCCGACGGCGATTATATCATCTTCCCCTGTGACGTTTTGCAGGTCATCGGTAACGATGAACAGTTCAACCATTTCCGCGAAGCCCTTGAGGAAAACATCATTGGTGAAGACCCCGAACTGGAGAAGCGTGAGATGAAGCTACGTCAGATGGTGATTGGCAGCGACAGTCCGTTTATCGGAAAGACACTCATAGAAAGCCGCATCCGTGACCATTATAATTGTATGGTCATCGGTCTGGAGGAAGGTAAGGAAAGTCTGTCACCTTATAACCCCAACCGCAAGTTTGAGGAGGGTGACATCATCTGGGTTGTCGGTGAGGAAGACGATCTGCAACTGCTGATCCATTAATACCACTGTACGGCATTGGTATAACCACTCCGTTTGTCATACTTCAAGGCATCCGTCAAGGTGGCGGCATTGCATCGGAAAGAGAAGTTATAACTGGTGTAAGGCGCCAGCACTATCGAACATGACATGTTAAAGCAATGGAGGTCACGGGAGAGCGAGGCGGTGGTCATACTGACTTTCTTATTGTCGAAGTCATAACCGCTAGAGAACGTGATGTTCCATCCGTCACTCAGACGCAGGTTACCGCTGAGATTGAGGTTCTGCGAGAAGGTATAGGGGTAGCGCATCGTCTTATAGTTGAAGTTGCTATTACCCTCACGCAGCGTGATACCGTAAGAGATGCT
>JAEENF010000259.1 GCA_016283605.1 Prevotella sp. | reverse complement strand
GATTGTAAGTACCAATCTTCTCAGTAAATCTACCATCACGTGGTGCACGAGCGTCAGCGATCACGATGCTGTAGAAAGCATAACCTTTACGACCACCGCGCTGCAATCTGATTTTTGTTGCCATTTTTAATCTGTAATTTTAATTAATAATTTGAATTTCATGCTCTTATCTCGTAAAAGCGGCTGCAAAGGTACGAAAAATAAGTGAAAAGTGAAGAGTGAAGAGTGAAGAATTTGCTACCGCACACGCTTTTTTAACTATTTTTGGGTGTTTTATCATGGAAATATAGTAAGAAATGAGTATCTTTGTACTCGAATCATGGCAATAACTGCACTTTCGATATTGATTCCCACCTATAATGACCTGTGCGTCAAGTTAGTGGGTGACCTCCGCCAACAGGCTGAGCAGACAGGCATCGGCTATGAGATCCTCGTAGGTGACGACGGCTCCACGGATCACGAAGTGGTGTCGGAGAACCGTCAGATCGACCAGTGGGCTCACTGCCGCTATCTTGTTCAGCCCCAGAACACGGGGAGAGCCGCCATCAGAAACCGTCTCGCCAGAGAAGCCCGCTACGACTGGCTGCTCTTCGTCGACAGCGATATGACGGTGGTGAGGCCCGACTACATCGGTCAGTATGTCGCTCAGGATAATGCCGACGTCGTCGACGGCGGTGTTACCATTGGTGGCGATGCGGAAGTCCTCAAACAGAACCTGCGCTACCTCTACGAGAAAGCCTCGGAGCACGAGCACACGGCGGAGATGCGCCAGAAGAAGCCCTATCAGGACTTCCACACCGCCAACTTCCTCATCCGTCGCGACCTGATGCTCTCCCACCCCTTCGACGAGCGTTTCCGCTATTATGGCTACGAGGATGTGCTCTTCGGTAAACAACTGCGTGCCGACCATATCGCCATCAAACACATTGACAACCCGATGGGCTTCTGCACCTTCGAGAGCAACCCAGATTTCGTATCAAAGACCGAGGAAGGCCTGCGCACCCTTTATCAGTTCCAGTCGGAACTTCGCGGCTACTCCCGCCTGATTACACTGGTCGAAGGCATACACATTCCTTTGATCCTAAGTCTGATACGACTTTCTCATAGACTGTTCAGCGGACTTATCCGCCACAATCTCTGTGGTCGTCATCCCAGTCTCAAATTATTCAAATTTTATAAACTCGGCTACTACACCACAATCTAGTTAGTAGCCTATTTAAGGAGTATCTGAACGATACGCTCTGCGGTGCGTCCATCCCAACGATCAGGAAGGGCGCACTTCTTCCATTCGCCGCTGACCATCTTCTTCACCTGTTCAAAGAGCTTATCAGCATCCTCGCCCACCAGCACATTCGAACCGACATTCACGGTCTCCTGATGCTCTGTGTAGTTATTCAGCGTGATACATGGCACCCCATTGAAGGTAGCCTCTTCCGACACATTACCAGAGTCGGTGATGATACCCTTAGCATGAGCCGTCAGCCATCCGAACTCCAGATAGCCCATGGGATTGACAATCTCTATACCAACACCAATCTGCTCCACAATCTTACGGACCTCACCGCGTAGCGGGGCAATAATCCGCAGGTCTCCTGCCGCCGTCACCATCGCCTGAAGCATCTTCACAAGATTCTCATAATCAGCAAGAAGAGCCTTTCTGTTCAAGGTAAACAACAGGTATTGTTTATCCGTAAGACCAGAGATTGATTCTGGCTTTTTCATTCGGTCGAAATTATAGCGCAACGTGTCCATCAGGATATTGCCGACCATATAGGTCTGTGAGTTCTCCGACTGTTCACGAGTAGCGATACCGGTACTTTTCACACCCGCCGTGAAGAGATAATCGCTCAACGCATCGATGACCAGACGGTTGATTTCCTTCGGCATATTGATATCGAAGGAACGTGTGCCAGCCACCAGATGAGCCAGTCGGATGCCCCGTTTCTTGGTGACGATAGCTGCCGCCATCGTGGAAGCCAGATCATCGACGACAATCACCACATCAACAGGATGTTCATCGAGGAAACGGTCGAACTCAGCCATCACCCTGCTGGTAATTTCGTTCAGTTTAACGCTGTCAACTCCCAGATAGAAATCGGGCCTGGGCATCTGAAGATCATCAAACAGTGAGGGTTCAAGGGTCGGGTCATCAGCCATACCCGCATAAACCAACTGATAACTGGCCTGCTCTGACTTCCGGATAGCCCGAATCAGAGGGGCCACCTTCACGAAATTCGGGCGAGCGCCCGCAACAATGCAGATGTTTTTATTCATATGGCTTCGTGGCATATTTTTGTTGCAAAGATACGGAATATCTTCGAAATGACGAATCACGAATAGTTAAAAAATACCAAGCGGGAGCAAATTCTTCACGCTTCACTTTTCACTCTTTACTTTTTTTCGTATCTTTGCACTCAGAATTACGGGTCGTGCCGCATAGATCGGGATACTCTACATTAAAAAAGTCAATCGGGCCAGCTTCTCTTGCCAATGGCGGGCCACATCCCTCGGGAGAGCATCATGATGCCGGTGGATTACAACGACGGAG
>JAEENF010000258.1 GCA_016283605.1 Prevotella sp. | reverse complement strand
AGGCCAGCGATGCGTCGTCTTCTACTAAGAGTAATTTAATCATCTTTTTTCTTGTTTATGCGGTAGCAAATTATTCACTTTTCACTTTCGGAATGAACAACGTAAATTCCGAGAACTTATCCTTCTCACTCGATACGGTGACCTTGCCGCCGTGGGCTTGCATAACCTGATCCACGTAGTTCAGACCGAGTCCGAATCCTGAGACACCGCCCTTACGGTTCTTCTCATGTATCGCGGCACGTCCGAACTTGTCGAAGATCACCTGCTGCTCTTCCTTCGTCATACCGATACCATTATCGCGCACCTTCAACAGCACATGCTTGTCCGTATCAAAGGTCTTGATGCTCATATTGATGTCGTCCTTCGAGTACTTAATGGCATTGTCTATCAGGTTGGCGATGGCCTCGGTCATATACTGTTCGTCAGCGAGGACGTGTTTTACTTCGAGGTTTATACTGACCTCGATGGGCTTTGCGGCCTTGGCCTTCGCCTTCTCCACGAGATCATTGATGATAGGCTCCAAGTCTATCTCGTTCTTGTTCAGGATGAGCTTTTTATTCTCCAGCTTCGAGATGGTCAACAGCTTGTTGACAAGTGCCAGCAAGTGCTCAGCCTCTTCCTCAATAATGCTGTAATATTTCTCCTTGATCTGCGGTTTGTCGTCCACCTTGCCGCTATGCAGGAAGTGGGCACCCATAATGATCGATGACAGTGGCGACTTCATATCATGCACCATCGCATACGAGAAGTCGTTCCTGAGTTCGGCCATCTGTTCCTGTTCTGTGATGAATCTCAAGAGCTGGACGATGATAATCGCAAAGAAACCCAGGATAATAGCGCTGATGAGAAACAGCGGACTGAGCCGTTGCGCCAGCTCCGGATAGGGGTTGTTCAGGGCCAGTCTGATGGCCTTCGACCCGTCGCGACGGATACTCACGGGCTTTGTCATCAGCGACCAGCTCGAACTCCGCTCATTATTCTGCCTCACCACCTTGGCTTCTCCATTTCCTCCTTCTCTCCTTCCCTCCTCTACTTCTATCTCCTGCACCGTGACATCACGGTTGATCTTTGCCACACTCAGCAACGAGTCCACATACGTAGCCACCGTTTCCAGCGAAATCTCCGAGTGGTATTTCCTGCTCAGCGCGTCGTTGATGCCTTCTACCGATGAGGCCAGCGAGAGGTTCCTGCGGGCTTCCGGCAGCCTCAGGGTGTCGTCAGCCGTCACATTGTCGGCACGGGTATAGCTCTCGTAGAACATGGCCCACGTCAACTGTGCCCCAGCCCGCTCTGTGATGTCCTTCGTCACCGAACGCCAAGTCATCCACATATAGATGGCCAGCAACAGCAACACCGT
Source organism: Prevotella sp. (assembly GCA_016283605.1). Lineage (GTDB taxonomy): Bacteria > Bacteroidota > Bacteroidia > Bacteroidales > Bacteroidaceae > Prevotella. Next base: position 6,877 of record JAEENF010000258.1, on the reverse strand, counting down.
CACCGCACTCGCTATCGACACATATTTATATTTATTCGTATGCATGTCACTCGTATTCGTATGCATGTCACTCGGGGAAGTCGTAGACCAAATACTGCGTGTTCCGCTCCGTGGGATAGTTCGTGAGCTGTCCGGAGCGTGTGATAAACGACAGTATGCCGTTATAGACACCATGTCCGAAGGTGTATTGGCCACCGTAGATGTTAATATGGTGAATACGTCGGGCATCATAGCTCAGGAGCCGTTCTACATCAATGACAGGCATACCGTCGATGAGTACCAGTGATGGCCATGAATTGACGTTGGGTATCTGGTCTAGGGAGACAAACAGCTTTTGTACGTCATTGACTTTTCTTTTGCTGACGCAGATCACATATTCAACGAGTACCTCCCTGATGGTGAGGAACTGACGGTATTCGTCAAGATTATACGACAGGTCAGGTTTGGTGCCGTACACGGTATCATCATAGTCTAATGGTACTACTGCCGGTTGTTCTTTGATGGCTTTCTGGTGCCGTTGCATCTCCAGGGAGCGGGCTTCCACCTCACTGCGCTTGTAATGGAATACGAGATGTGGAAGCGCCTTGGGAAGCAAGACGACAAACGGACTTTTCATCTCGATCGGCAGACTCACGCCTGTGGATGTTACGGCAGAGAGCACCAGCGGTTGCTTGCCATGAATGCCGTAGGTGTTGAATACCGCCATAGAGTCATTCTCCATCTTCCCCTCAAAATAATGTATCTGCTTGCCGATGATACTGAGGGAGGGCGTGATCTCGCTGCCCTTGAATGTCCGACCGTCATAGACGTTCTTGATACGTGCCCTGATCACGTGTCCTTCCGTCTCACATACATCGACGGGTTTGGAGGAAGGAGGAAGTAGGAAAGTGTTGGGAGAAACGTCTGTCGTGGCAAAGCTCTCCGATTCGGAATCTGCTAATTTAACCCATTCGACATCATCGTCCACACTCTTGCGGAGGGGGTTGACGACAGCGACAAGCTGTTGCGCCACATTGGCGTTATCACGCGTATAGACCGATAGCACATAGTATCCGCTGTGGAGTTCGGCAGGCAGTTCGATCGTACCAGAGCCCTTCCCTTCGTGAAGACTCATCACGACACCAGCTGCCATACCCTGTGTGTCACAGAGTTCTGCGTAAGCGACGAGTGCACGGTCGGTCTCGAAGCTTACCCTCATCACCTCACCGGCGAGGTACCATGTGCGGTCTGTCTCTACGCGTGCAGCAAAGGTACTCAGTGCAAGCCCCCACACCGCCATCAGCGTTAATATTCTATTCCTCATCTTCAATGTTCAATCTTCAATGTTCAATCTTCAATAGCTTACGTTTTCTTTCAATTTCCAGAACTCAGGTTCTTCGATGTAGGCACCTTGCAACCTGACGTCGAGTTGATAGGGTAGAGCCCATGCCGTTCGCAGCTTTCCACCCATCATTCTTTCATCTTCCCATTCACACAGGTACCAGCCTCTTTTTACCCATTCGCTGCAGATCACCTCGTTACAGTCTTCAAGCCATGTGCGGGTGTCGCCTAGAATAGGACGGTAGATGGTGAAATCCGAGGCATTGAGGAAGAACCTGTAGTCGCTCGTGTTCAGCGAACAGCCTACAAATCCTATCGCGCGCTTCCCCGACGTGCGACAATGGATATTTGTCGGGAGCGACGACGGCAGAGGGGTAAACAGCCCGCCCATCTCCGAACCCGCCTGACGACGAGCCTGTTCGTATTCGTACTCTGCCTTTGAGATGGCACGCTGATGGACCAGTCCGCTATACCTGTAATAGAGATACTGACTGCTGTTGCTGATGTCGTAGATCTTGAGCTTCTGGATGTGTTGATGATCGTAGTTCGTGCTCGACCCCAGGATGATCGTCTTGTTTCTGCCGTCCTTCCAGCCCCACCTCGGGAACTGGTCAGGGCGAAGCTCATATCGCATCTCTTCTACATTGAAAAACACGTCGGTCGTATATTCAGGATGCACTTCCCACGTCTCGTCGTAGGTCCAGGAATAGTAGTTGGTCTTGCCTGATTCAAACGGCGTCTCAGGGGTGACGAGGATGTCGATATCGCTGGTTGGCGTGTTCTGTACTCCCCTGACATCTGCAATCTTCTCCGTGCGCAGGGGCTTCTGGGGGTCTGATTCATAGACGTCGCCATCGATCTCGATATACAGGTAATACTCCACGTCCGGCGAGAGTTCGCCCACCATACAGATGTACCCGCCCTGCACGCCACTTTCCAGTGCCTCGTATTCCGAGCCGTCACTTCCGCGTACGGAGACTTTCGCGTTTGTTACCACACTTGATTGATAGTCGGCATTGACAGGCAGCGAACGTGTCAGGTAGAACGTATTCATCTTCGAAGAGCAGATGGCGCCTTCCACGACGAGGATGTCTGACTCGTCTTCTGGTAGGACTGCCTCATATTCCTCGATACAGCCCGACAGGACGACACCTGCTATCAGACACAGTATAGTATGTAATAGTCCTCTTTCCATTAGTTGAATCGTATATTAAGTGAGACGTATGGGATGGCCGTGCCAAACACCGATAACTTGTAGCCCTTGACGTCCGAACCTTCGTTGACGTAATAGATGTTATAGGCGTTTTTGCGGGCAAGGGCGTTATACACACCGACAGAGAATGAGGTGTGCAGAAAACTCGTCAGCTTGTGAGTCGGTTCGATATTAAATGCCAGATCCAGTCGCATATAGTCCGGGATACGGTATTTGTTGCGGTCTGAATAGAAGGGCATATACCGATGGTGATACGTGTCGTAGTACTTGCCGGCAGGTACCGTCGTCGGACGGCCTGTGGCATAGTTGAAGTTACTCGAAAGGCTGTATCTCTCCGTAAACTTCAGGTTGAGCACGGCCTTCACCTCGTGGGGCCTGTCATATTCCGAAGGATACCATTCGCCGTTGTTCAGCGGTGCTGCTACACGTTTGTCATCCTGACGGAGCAGCGAGCGCGAGAAGGTATAGCTGACCCATCCGTTGATCTTTCCCAGGGGTTTCTTCGCCTGAAGCTCAATGCCGTAGGCCTTTCCGCTGGTCGAGATGACGTCGGTCTCCAGGTGGTGGTTCATCAGCAGGACGGCCGAACTGCGATAGTTCAGATAGTCGCCAATATGTTTGTAGTACACCTCCGCCGAGAGTTCGTACTCCCCTCCCTGTCTCCTTGTCTTCCTGCCTCCTTGTCTCCCTATCTCATAATAGATTCCCGCTGCCACCTGCCAGCCGTTCTGGGGCTTGATGTTATAGTCGGAGAGCTTCCAGATGTCGGTAGGCGACATGATGGACGTGTTCGACACCTTATGGATATACTGGTGCATGGTGTTGAAACCGGCCTTCACCGAGAGGTTCTCCTCGAGGGCATAGCGTGCCGACAGACGTATCTCCGGTGCATGATAGGTCTTGAAGATACCGGTCTCATGACTGGTTTCCGACAGGGTCTCTTCCGAGGGGAGCTCTCCGCCATAGTAGTGGTTCACGTCACGCGGGCCGAGGGCATTGAACATCGTGTAGCGCAGACCTCCCGAGACCGTCAGCTTCTCGGTCAGCGAACGCTCATAGTCAATATAGGCCGCACTCTCCAGGGCTTTTTCCCGCTGCAGCTCGTCGGGCATGATATACGATCTCTCATCGGCAGGCTCATACTTTCCTGCCTGCACATTGTAGTGCTGCGCGGTGAGACCGTAGCTGAGGACCTGCTGTTCCGACAGTCGCTGACGGATGTGCAGCTTACCCCACAGCTGGTCGATGCCGAAACTCAGTCGTGCTGCACTGAAGGGGACGCTCTGGTCCTCATTGAAGTAGTCGTAGTGGTCGAGTCCGGCCGTGCCCGTCACCGTCGTCTTCTCATTCAGGATCGAGCGCCACTCGGCTGAGAAGTTACGGTTCTGATAGCCGTAGTTGTCGTCTGAGCTGAACGAGAACTTATCCTTACTCCAATAGCCGTAGAGCTTCAGACGGTGCATGTTGTTGAGTTTCCACGTCAGCACGCCGCCGAGGTCCAGGAAGTTGGCTCTGCCGTCTTTGTAGCCGCTGTTCTCCGGCAACTGTTTGAGTATCCAGTCGCTATACGTCGTACGACCGTTCAGCAGCAGCGACACGTGGTCTCTCACGATAGGAATCTCGAGACTCGCCTTACTGGTCAGCACACCGATACTGGCCGAACCCGTCAGTTTCTGCATGTTTGCCTCCTTCGAGGTCACCTTCAGCACACTGCTGATGCGACCGCCATATTCTGCAGGCATGCTCGACTTGAACAACTCCACATCCTCCACGGCATCAGAATTGAACGAGGTGAACAGGCCGAACAGATGCGAGGGATTGAACACCGTACCGCCGTTGAAGAGTATCAGGTTCTGGTCTGTCGCTCCGCCTCGCACGTTGTAGCCGCTCGAAGCCTCGCCGACGGTGGTGACGCCTGGCAGCGTGAGTACCACTTTCATGATGTCCGACTCGCCAAAGGCCGACGGGATGTTCTTCAGCAGCTGGGGCTTGAACTTCTCCGAGCCCATGATCGTACTCTTCACCGTCGACTGCCTGCCGGCCACGACAACGATCTCTGCCAGTTCCTGGTCGTCGGCGATACTGGCCTTGGCCTTCTTAACGCCTGGAACGATATAGGTCTTTGTATTTGCCGACCCCACTGCCATCAGCGTGTCACTGTCCAAGACGGGAATGCCGGTGATCAGAGAGTCGATGGGGAGTTGAGAACTGAGAACTGAGAACTGAGAGTTTGCTACCGCTGCTGGCTTGCTACCGGAGGGACGCAAGAACTCTAAACTCTCAGTTCTCAGTTCTCCACTCTTAATATTCTCCACGACCTCCGTCAGGCTCTTCTCCCTTTCCCGTTTCGAGAACGACAGCCGGTTCTGTCTGACAAACTGCCTGATCTGCGTCTTCTGTTCAGGGAAGATCTTGGCGATGTGCGAGGCTCGCTTTACGTGATGTGCCTTCCCGTCAGGTGTCAAGAGTGCATAATGGCCTTCGGTAGCGAGGGTCTTCTGATAGCGCTTCTCTCCGAAGTCAAGTTTTTCGCCGTCGTAGGTCTTCCACATACTGTGATAGAGCCGCATGCCGTTTTTGCTGCCATCGCTGAGAAGGGCCGCATAGCGGGTACTATCCTCTGGGTCAGTCACATATCTGTGACCGTCCATCTCAAACCAGTCCACGTGTTCCTTCTCTGGCACACAGATGGCGTTTCCTACAGGTGTGAGCACGACTATCCGCTGTTCCAACTGGTCGAAACGCAGCTGCACATTGTCATAGACCACACCGTAGTAGCTGACGCGACCCGGGTAGAAGTTGATGTCGCCTTGGTAATAGGGCAGGTCGTGCCACAGCCACGTCGGGTACTGCGGTTCTATCACACCCACATACAGGCGCGCAAAATTAGAGGGCGAGGCAACATGCTCCTGACCCCTCGTTTGCTGTACGATAACCATCATACAGGCAAATATCATCAATAATCTTTTCACCTTATCACTTTTCACTCTGCAAAATTACACCTTATTCTATAGATATAATGCAGCGAAGGTTAAAACCTTGCACGAAAAGCAGAATATTTAACATAGTTTCACCATTAGAAGCAAACACCGAGTGGCAGAGTAATCAAGTAACTAGAACTGACCCCGTGATTCACTGACCCACTATTGAGCTGACAGCACTTTATATCTGCGCTGAAGTGCTACTAATACGCTACGCTCAGCCAAAGGATTCAGCCCTCGGAATGTTGTGCGGCTCTTCAACTCCGACAACGGCATTTCCAATAGCAGTTTGGCAATGCATTCGTCAGCAAAGGAGTTCGACACCACATTGACACCTGTAAAATCGAGTACGACCTTCTCATCGCCATTAATAAGCTGTAAAAGCTTCTGACGGAGTTTCTGACCCATGTCACGTGTTCCGAAATCCGTCCCGTAGTCTATGAATTTAAATTCTACCATAGTGATTCCAATTCGTCTGTTTCCACAAATGACTCGTTATATTCTTCGGCAACATCAGCACGGTGGTCAACAATTTGATTGGGGTCAATCTCCTCACCCGTGCCGATTTCCATATAGATAAGCGTACCCTGCCAAAAACCGTTTTCGATGACTTGAGTACTTCCTTCCTTGATGATTAGCTTATGATAGCCCGAATGCAGGATAAACTCTTTACCGATGCTGTCAATAAGTCTGGCCGTGGTATAAAGTCCAAACCCCATGCCTTTACCATCCGTTATCGTATCTTCAAGGCACAACTTAAGCGCTTCTGGTTCAGTGATATCCTTGTATTTTTCATTCTCTGCAAGCGATGCCCTGATGCCCATACCATCGTCGGCAATCAGAATACGCAAGGTCTTTTGGGAATCATCATAATATGTCATGGCTGTGCCCAATGGCTTACCGGAATGAATATGTACATTATCCATCATCTCATATAGACAATAGCTCAAAGCTTGAAGCACACTGACTTCAATCTCAAAATGAGAAGTCATGGCTTTGACAACATCCCGATATACATTGTTTAATGTCTGAGCATCAAACACATCTATTGAGACGTTATTTGTATCTTTGAAATATTTCTCCAGAATGAATGCAACATCCATGACCTTAAACCTTTTATTACTTCTACGCTGCAAAAGTACGAACTTTATTTCATATTTCCAAATAATTCTCTAATTATTCATATAACTCCCTTGTGTCTAATGCGCGGCAAACTTACACCAGGTCAGTCACGGCACTTTGCGTACATAGTTCTTGTTTGATTTTGCCTGATTTGCGTACAAAAGTACACAAAAGGTCTGAAAAACACAAAACAAAGCCGTAGATTTATCAATCAATGCCTTTGATTTAATAAACATTGTCT
>JAEENF010000257.1 GCA_016283605.1 Prevotella sp. | reverse complement strand
GCCGCTGGTTCTATCAGCTATGCAGCAACAACCATCAATAAGACCTTCGGCGATGCAGTCTTTACGAATCCTCTGACCAAGACTGGTGACGGTGCTGTGACTTATTCATCATCCAATACAGCCATCGCTACGGTTAACAGAACCTCAGGTGAAGTGACGCTGAAAGGCATCGGCTCGGCTACGATTACAGTCACTGTGGCCGACGGCACAAACTACACCTATGCCACCAAGACAGCCAGCTACACCCTCAACGTCGCTTCGAAAGCCAAGAAGTTTAATCTCTGGATTGACAAGACACAAGTGACGGAGGACAACATGAATAACATCCTCGGCGATGCTGGAAACAGCTTCCAGTACTTCCCTGACCTCAATAAGCTGTTTATCACGAACAACACGACGCCTGTCAGCATTGAAACCAGGTCTGGTCTGACCATCTATCTGGGTCCAAACAGTAATAATAAGGTTAAGCAGATCATACGTAACAGTGAAACTGCTGAATATGCACCTCTAACCATTACTACCGATGGTAACTTCCCAGGCAGACTGGAGTTGGCGACATCAGGCAACAATGTGATTGAAGGTTTCGATGACCTGACTCTGGAAGAGAACCTCAGCATTCTGGAAGCTGATGACGAGGTGGAGTATACAAATGGTAAGCTGGCCACAACGTCGGCTACGATAGGTATCGTCATCGATCCCATCGTGGAAGAGCGCGTGGAGAGCTTTGAAGGTGCCGACTTCGGCAAGAATCCCGATGGCACGGAGAGCAATCTGGAGAACTACGTCTATGATGACCGCGTGCTGCTGACCCTCAAGAACACCCAAAGCGACAGTGGTGACGGTATTGACGACAGCGGCACTCAGGGTATCGTACTGAACAACCAGACATACGAGGATGACATCGACAGGATGAACCTCGAAGAGTACGCGCCTGGTACTACAGCCTTTGCTGATATCTTCACAGGTATCACCGTCCTCGTTCCTGGTGGTGAAGGATGGATCGTTATCGACGGAGAGACGCACGACGGCTATTGCATCAAACTAAGAAGCCTGTTCGGCGATGAGTTGAAGGAACAGATGACCAGCGAGATTCGTAGCAAGAAGGCCTTCTACTACACCTTCAGCGAGCCGACCTTCGTGGGTATCTATAATGGTGGAAAGACCAATAACGCAGCCCGCGAAAAGGTTATCCGTCCAGGGAAAAAGACTGTAGGTCACATCAAAGTATTTAATGTGAACGTCAGTCCGAAGAAGGTTCAGGCTGCTAATCCTGCAGGTGCTGCCTCTGGTGGTGACTATACAGGCGTTGTGCCCACCATCGGCCAGGATGAGAATAATCCTACAGAGATCGAGAGCGGCATTAAGGACATTGAACGTTCAACATTGAACGTTCAACATTCTGCCGACAAATGGTACAACATGAACGGACAGCAGATTGACGAGCCTACAAAGGCTGGTATTTATATCCACAACGGAAAGAAAGTGTTTGTTAAGGAGTAATGAATTAAGAAAGTAAGACATATGATGAAGAAAGCTGTATTATTGCTCTGCCTGTTGATGGCAGTAACGCCCGAGATGATGGCAAAGAAGAAAAAGGTAGTGGAGCAGAAACCTGCTCCTCCCAAACGGGAGGTTCGTGCAAAAGCCAAACAGGGACTGTTTAATGTACAGCACCATAAGGACGACTGGTATTTCCAGATTGCCGACTCCCTGCTGGGACGCCCTTTCCTGGCCAGCACCCGTTTTATCAGCACGCCAGCAGAAGCTGGTGTCTATGGTGGCGAACAGGCCAACAGCACCGTGCTTTATTGGGAGAAGCAGGGCAAACAGATTCTTCTTCGTACCCTAATGTATGAGGTGGTCACAGACAGTACGGAGGAGATCTCGAAAGCCGTCAGGGCTGCCAACGAGGATCCTATCGTGGCCTCATTGAAGATCGACTCCACACTGACGGACACGCTGAAGAACAAACTGTACAGCGTGAAGGTGACAGATCTGTTCAAGGGCGAGAGTCCTGTGTTCAGTCTGTTTTCCAGGAGTAAGGACCAAATGGGTCTCAGTGGTGTGAAAGCCGATCTGAGCTATATCGACGATATCCGCACCTACCCTATCAATACGGAGATCATTACCGTGAAGACGTTCACCGCCAAACCGAACTCGAAAATTCCGGCAGGGCGAGAGACGGGACTGGTGACGATGAAACTGAATACCTCACTGGTGCTGTTGCCCAAGGAGCCGATGCGTTATCGGACGTTCGATCCCCGTGTGGGTTACTTTGCCTCGCGATTCAGTGAGTTTAAGGACGACCAGCACCAGGTGAAACGGAAGACCATCGCTGCCCGCTGGCGTCTGGAGCCGAAAGACGAAGAGGCCTACAAACGCGGTGAACTGGTAGAGCCGAAGAAACAGATCGTCTACTACATCGACCCCGCTACTCCCAAGCAGTGGCGTAAGTATCTGATTCAGGGTGTAGAAGACTGGAACACGGCCTTCGAGCAGGCGGGTTTCAAGAACGCTATCGCGGCCAAGGAATGGCCCAACGACTCGACGATGAGTCTGGAGGATGCGCGCTACAGCGTGATCCGCTATCTGGCCTCGCCCATCTCGAACGCCTATGGACCGCATACGAGCGATCCGAGAAGCGGAGAGATCCTGGAGACGCATATCGGCTGGTATCATAATGTGATGCAGCTGGTGCACGACTGGTATATGATCCAGGCAGGTGCCATAGACCAAAGGGCCAGGAAGATGAAGTTCGACGATGAGTTGATGGGCGAACTGATCCGTTTCGTGAGCAGTCACGAGGTGGGTCACACGCTGGGTCTGCGTCATAATATGGGGGCCAGCAGTGCGACACCTACGGACTCGCTGAGGAACAAGACGTGGGTGGAGAAATACGGTCATACGGCTTCCATCATGGACTATGCCCGTTTCAACTACGTCGCCCAGCCTGAGGACAACATATCTGAAGCAGGGATCTTCCCACGTATTAATGACTACGACAAATGGGCCATCGAATGGGGTTACCGTTATTTCCCAGAGGCAAAGGACGCTGATGAGGAGAGGCTGGCGTTGAACAAGATGACCATCGCCCAACTGAAGAAGAGTAAACGCTTCTGGTTTGGTGGTGAAGGCAGCGACAACGATCCGAGGGCACAGACCGAAGACCTCGGCGACGATCCCTTCAAGGCCTCTGACTATGGTGTAAAGAACCTGAAGTACATCGTGAAGCGTCTGCCAGAATGGAGCTATGAGGAGGGTGACCTCGGCGATAACCTTCAACAGGTGTATACTAGCCTCATCAGTCAGATGCGCCGTTATACAGGACATATCTGCCGGAACCTCGCAGGTGTGTACCATAATTATAAGAGTGTGGAAGAACCGGGTGCCGTCTATCAGGTAGAGGAGAAAGCCCGTCAGAAGAAGGCGCTGCAGTGGTTGGACAAGAATATCCTCACACGTCCGGACTGGCTTATCAACGAAGACTACGTGATGCGTTTCAGTCAGCAGCCGGAGAAACTTATCCGTCCGTTGGCTGACCAGGCTGTAGGTATCCTCTGCTCAACAGGTATCCTCACCCGTCTGGAGTCCTATTCCTATGCCAAAGACAGCTACAAGCCGGAGGACTACGTAAATGACGTCATCGGCATGATCTTCCGTGAGACAGCAACAGGCAGTAAGGTCAGCAGCTGGCGCGCTTATATCCAGCGTCAGGCGGTACAGGGATTCATCAAGTCGTGGGGAACACTTCCTGGCGACAACGGACATGCCTCTGTCACACTGGCACTGAATAAGATCAAGAGTCGTTTGAGTACCGCCCATCCTCAGGATGCCTATACCAAGGCCCACTACGATGACTTGCTGCAACAGATTAAGTTGGCCTTCGACGGAGTGAAGCAGCAGACAGCCTCAACAAGTACAACGGCTAAATAAACATCGGATGAACACGGATGAACACGGATGAACACGGATAAATGATAAAAGATAAAGAATGAAAAAACTACTAACACTACTAATTTTGGTGGGATGTGCGTTACAGGTAGCAGCACAAAAAGGACATGACATTACCATCAAACTGACGGAGAAGGCCAGCAAGGAACCTATCATGATGGCTACCGTACAGTTGAATCCGTTAGGTGCCTATGCCGTAACGGACATCAAGGGTAATGCCGTTCTGAAGAATATCCCTGAAGGAAGCTACACGCTGGTGGTCAGCTACGTCGGCTTCGAACCTATCAAGCAGCAGCTGAAGGTAACGAAAGCGCTGACGATGCAACTGCAGATGGTGGAGACGTCGCTGGCGCTGAAGGAGGTGACCGTCGTGGCCAAACAGAATGCCTCAGGTACGTCGACCAGTGCCATCATCGGCCGTCAGGCCATCGACCACCTGCAGGCTTCGTCTCTGGCGGATGTGATGCAGCTGGTACCTGGACAGCTGATGGGCAATACGGACATGACAGCTCAGCAGAACCTGCAGATCAGACAGTTGGGAAACAACAATACGGCAGCCTTCGGATCGAGTGTTGTCATCGACGGTGTACCGATGTCGAACAATGGTAACGTCACCCAAGGCGACTTCTCGTCGACGGCCTTCACGGGTACAGACCTACGTCAGGTGAGTGCGGATGATATTGATGAGGTAGAAGTGGTACGTGGTATTCCTTCGGCCGAGTATGGCGACCTGACGAGTGGTATGGTGGTGGTACACTCAAAGATCGGCGTCACCCCCTGGCAGGTGAAAGGAAAGGTGAATCCCGGACTGATGAACTACTCACTGGGTAAGGGTCTGAAGATGAACAAGGCGGGCGTGCTGAACTTCAACGTGGACTATGCTCAGGCATGGGGAGACCCCAGACAGAAGACGCGCAGCTATGACCGCTATAACCTGAGTATTGGCTACGGCATCGACCTGAGCCGGAAATGGCATACGGACACGAAAGTTCGCTATAATATCGGTAAAGACTGGAACGGTAAGGATCCCGACGCCATCCAGGACGGTACAGAATCGAAGAACGAGAGCCGCACCTTCTCGCTGACGCATAACGGAAAGATCACTCTCGACAAGCCATTGGCTAGGAACCTCGCCTATACTCTTGGTCTGACACTGACACAGACGGATGCCAGGAATACGGCCTTCGTGGCCACCAATAGCGGACTAATCCCCATCATCACTGCCCGTGAGACCGGCTATTACAATATCCCCTGGGAGAACTCCTCGTATAAGGCAACGGGTATCAACGAAAGCCGGCCTGGCAACCTGTACGCCAAGATCAACAATTCGTTCTTCCTGAAGAAGGGGAAGGTATACCAACGCTTTAAGATGGGACTGGACTATAAGTACGACTGGAACAACGGCAAAGGCTACTATAATGAAGACGAACGACACCCGCTACGTCCCAACAGCAGCGGACGGCCCAGAGCTTTCTCCGACATCCCCGGACTGCACCAGTTTGCTGCCTTCGCGGAAGACAACCTCAGCTGGCAGTACTGGGGCAAACGGCAACTGAGAATTCAAGGCGGTGTACGTTTCACAGCCATGCAACCCTTCGATGACGTACGTACCTTTGCAGTATCGCCGCGTCTAAACATGACCCTCGAACTGGCAGAATGGCTCAGTCTGCGCGGTGGCATCGGACTGAACTCGAAGACACCGGGTCTGAGCTACCTCTACCCCGACAAGCACTATAGTGATCATGTAGCCGTCAGCTATATGCCTCAGGATGACGCAGCTGCCCAGCTGCTGAATTACTATACCAGAGTCTACGAGGTGGAGTACTCGAAAGACCTGAAAAACGCCACCACCACGAAAATCGAGGTGGGACTGGACGTGAAGTTGCCGGGCAACCGCAAACTAAGTGTCATCGCCTACAGAGACAAGACGCCAAACGGTTTCGGTAGTCTCATCGAATACCAGACTTATGCCGTCAACTACTACGACCAGACGGCTGGTCTCGTCATCACACCCGGACAGGCCACAACTATCGACTACAACAATCCTGCCCGCACGACAACCTATTGGAGTACGACGGGTCGTGTGGGTAATACTAACGTCAGTGTAAACAAAGGTGTGGAATTCGACTTCGACCTGGGTAAGATCAAGCCGCTCAACACCTCTGTCTATATCTCTGGTGCCTGGCAGGAGTCAAAGGACTTCTCGAAGGCTCTGAACACCAGCAATCCGGAGAACTTGCCGGCATCGATATCACAATACGGCACAACACCGATTAAGCTCATCTATCCTTCAGAGTTGGACTACACCCGCTACCGCCGCTTTGTGAATACCCTGCGTCTGGTAACGAACATTCCTGAACTCAGGATGGTGGCCTCGTTTACGGGACAGGTGATCTGGCATAACTCCAACCTCAGCTATGTGGCACCTAAGAGTCCCATCGGCTGGATTTCTACCGATCTCCAGGAGCATGTCATCACCAGCGACATGTTGAACGGCTATATTGGAATGGACGGCGCCTATTACGCCACACAGCCCGCAGACCAGCAGAGTATCAGTCTTCAGGATCAGGTGAAGACGCCTCGTGACAATATCCCGACGAAGAATCCTGTCACCTGGAACCTCTCAGCCCGTCTGACCAAGGAACTGGGCAAGTCTGCCGGTTTCTCCTTCTTTGCCAATAACGTGCTCTTCTATGAGCCGTTTATGAGTTCGTCGACTAGTAAGACGCTGACACAGCGTAATACGGGTAATTTCTCGTTTGGCGTGGAACTGTTCTTTAATTTGTAGACTGTAGAGATTTAGACTGTAGATTATAGATTTTTAGATCATGATGAAGAATAAGAAATATAGAAGGACAAATTCAGCCTTTGGCTGTTGGCTGTTGGCATTCAGTCTGGCGCTTGTCGGCTGTATGGACTTCGACGATGCCACTCAGGCTATCTCTATAAAGGTGCAGGTGCAGATGCCGGAAGCCCTGAAAGGGGCTGATGTCAGTGGACGTACCGTGACGCTGAACCTCGGCGGAAAGAGTATCACCGCACAAACAGGAAGCGACGGCGTGGCCACTTTCCAAAATATCGTTCCCGATGTGTACGACATCTCCACCTCATGGAAGATGACAGCTCAGGAATATGCCAACCTGACAGGAGAGCACGTCGGCAACGGCAAATATACTGTGGCCGGCAGCCTCAACACTCAGATGCTTGCCACCGAGAAGACCCTCACGCTGAGCACCAACGTCACCAAGGACCAGTCGATGCTGATCAGCAAGGTCTATTACGCTGGCAGTAAGGACAATAACAATAAGAACTACCTGGCCGGAAAGTATATAGAACTCTATAACAACTCCGATGAGCCATACGACGCCAGTGGTCTGTACATCGCCCTGATGGAGTCGGAGAGTACGATCGCCTATACACCAGGACAAGTAAAAGATACCATCTTCGCCAAACAGGTGTTCCGCATTCCTGCCGACAAGGCTTTCATCGTAGAGCCCGGAGGTTCTGTCTTGATAGTAAACAGCGCCATCGACCACAGCGGACAGGGACCCAACGAACGTAACTTGCTCAGTGCCGACTTCGAGGCCAAAGACAAACAGGGCAAGACCACCAACAACCCTAACGTGCCAGAACTTCAACTCGTCTACAGCACCTACTCGCTCATCTCACAGTTGAACATGGTACAGAGCGGTCCCTGCTCCGTCATCATCTTCAGCACCAGTGAGGATGTCCTCAATTGGCCAACTGCCTATGCGTACGGCAAGACCAAAGGCTCTCTCTTCATGAAGATACCTACGAGCAGCGTCATCGACGGCGTGGATATCCTCTCCAAGAAAGCCCAGACTGGTGTAGATGTGAACACCAAGCGTCTCTTCGACTATCTCGACGCTGGCTATACGAACATCAATGCTACCAATGGATATAATGGTGAAGTGGTATACCGAAAGATAGAGTCAACAGCTACTGATGGACGGAAGATCCTCAAGGATACGAATAACAGTCAGAACGATTTCGACGTGACAACAGACATTAATCCAAGAGAGTATAAATAGACACTTAGACATTTAGACACTTATGATTACTAAGATAAATATAATAAGTTGCAGTCTGCTGGTCGTTGTATTTTTCAATATTCAACATGCCTCTGCTCAGGATATCTCAACGGAGAGCTATAAATACGCCGACGAGACGCAGCTCTGGCGACTGACACAGAATGCGGCAGGTCTTTCTTTGGATTCTGCTGAGAATCGTGGTATCGCCTATTTCGATGTCAGCCATCGTAGCGGTGACTTCCACCATGTACAGGAAGGTGGAATGAACAACAACCTCGAATTCTTTACAGAACGTTACCAGAAGATCGGCAAGTATCTCTACGGGTACGGTTCGTTTAAGTTCGACATGGGACGTACGAAAGAGCGTGCCTGGAGCGATGTTATCCGTACTTACAACAGCAATCCCTTTATCTCTGGTAGCAGCATCTTCGGTAAATACGACAACCAGGACTTCGAGCTTAATGCCTCTGTGGCAAGTATCCCCTTGGGACACTTCACTTACGGTGCGAACCTTTTCTATAAGGTGGGCGACCTTTCGAGACTCCGTGACCCGCGTTCTCGTATCAACCTTGCTGAATATAAGCTAGCTCCGGCCATCACCTACTCCACCGGTGACCACACAATCGGTCTGACGGTCAGCTACGACCGCCGTAAGGAGAAAC
>JAEENF010000256.1 GCA_016283605.1 Prevotella sp. | reverse complement strand
GCACAGGGCTCACACGAGTGGGAGAATCAGTTGGTAGACGGTCTCTGGACCTACTCTACCGAAGCCGTTTGGTACGGTCTGCAAGACTGCTATGCCGACCTCCGCAAGGACGTCCAGAAGCAGTACGACTGTGAAATCGAGACCCTCGCCGCCATTGGTTTCTCCGCTATGATGCACGGCTATATGGCTTTCAACGAGAAGCAGGAGATCCTCGTACCCTTCCGCACTTGGCGTAATACCAATACCGGTAAAGCCGCTGCCGAGCTCTCCAAGCTCTTCAACTACAACATCCCCCTCCGCTGGAGTATCAGCCATCTGTATGAGTGCATCCTCGAGGATAATGAACACGTGAAGGACATCAAGTACCTCACCACCCTCGCAGGCTATGTACATTGGCAGGTAACCGGTCAGTTCGTCCTCGGTGTAGGCGACGCATCTGGTATGATTCCCGTCGATCCTGCTACGAGGACCTACGACGCTACGATGGTGAAAAAGTTTGACGAGCTCGTTGCCCCAAAGGGCTATCCTTGGAAGCTGCTTGACATTCTACCCAAGTCACTCAACGCTGGTGAGAACGCAGGTTTCCTAACTCCAGAAGGCGCTAAGAAACTCGACGTCTCCGGCCATCTGAAACCCGGCTGTGCCGTTTGTCCTCCTGAGGGCGACGCAGGCACAGGCATGGTTGCCACCAACGCCGTCAAGCAACGCACAGGTAACGTCTCTGCTGGAACCTCATCATTCTCGATGATCGTACTCGAGAAGCCGCTGAGCAAACCTTACGAGATGATCGACATGGTCACCACACCTGACGGATCTCTGGTCGCTATGGTTCACTGTAACAACTGCACCAGCGATATCAATGCCTGGGTAGGTCTATTCAAGGAGTACCAGCAACTACTTGGTATCGAGGTAGATATGAACGAACTCTATGGCAAGCTTTTCAACAAAGCCCTTGAAGGTGACACCGACTGCGGAGGTCTGATGGCCTACAACTACGTCAGCGGCGAGCCTGTCACCGGTCTCGCTGAGGGACGTCCGATGTTCGTACGTTCTGCCAACGACAAGTTCAACCTCGCCAACTTCATGCGTGCTCATCTCTATGGCGCTATCGGTGTGTTGAAGATCGGTAACGACATCCTCTTCAAGGAGGAGATGATCCGCGTGGATCGCATCACTGGTCACGGTGGTTACTTCAAGACGCCAGGCGTGGGTCAGCGTATGCTCGCTGCCGCCCTCAACTCGCCCATCAGCGTGATGGAGACCGCTGGCGAAGGTGGTGCATGGGGTATCGCCCTGTTAGCTGGCTACGCTGTAAATAATCCCGACAAGCTCTCTCTTGCTGACTACCTCGAAAACGTTGTCTTTGCAGGCAACACAGGTGTATCCATTGCGCCTACTGCAGAGGACGTCGCAGGCTTCGAGAAGTATATCGAAAACTACAAACGCTGTCTCCCCATCGAGCAGTCAGCTGTAGACAACAAGTAAAGCATCCAAGGTGAAAATATATTCTATTATCCTGGTCATCCTCATTGCTGCCATCGTCACTTCGTGCGAGGGTAACAGCCACGCGAAGTTGAAGGCAGGCAAGGGCGACAGTCTGATGTTCGCTGCAGGCGAAGTGCAAAACTACAAACGTGTACTCGAACTGGCGGACAGTCTGGAAGCTGAGGGTGACATCACTTCTCAGAACGCCAACCGATGGCGTGGTGTAGCCTATTACCATCAAAAACAGATGCGTTCTGCAGAGGTCTATTATAAAAAGGTAGTAGAGTCTGATATCAAGAGCGAGAGCGACGAGCTGAACTATTACAAGTCAGCTCGTCGTCTGGCTACCTTACTCTTGAAAAAAGGCGACTATAACGACGCCCTTCACATCGCGATGGATGCCTTATGGAAGCTTAAGGAGAACGACCGCGAGTCCGACACTGATGCCGCCATGCTGATGAACACAATTGGCTGTTGTCAACTCAATCTTGGAAGAATAAAACAGGCTGCCAATAACTTTGAGCGCTCATATAACGCTTTCATGAAGTTATCTGCGAACGATAGCGTAGGACGACTGATGCTGATGTCTTTTGAGAGTATTATCAGTACCACCGATGAGTATATCAATGCCCAACGCTATGAAGATGCTCTTCCTTGGATAGAACGTGCGGATAGGCTTGTTGACAAATTCTATATGGCACAATCAACGTCTGACGCCGTCAGAGACAGTATTACCGATGATGCAAGAGCTCAAGTATGGCTATTGAAGGCTATTATCCTACAGAACAACGGACAGCCCAAAGAAGCCGCAAAAGCTTATCAAGAAGGTATTAACACCAGATATGGAAAAACAGGTCAAGGACGTCTCTATGCTAACGATTACCTGATGG
Source organism: Prevotella sp. (assembly GCA_016283605.1). Lineage (GTDB taxonomy): Bacteria > Bacteroidota > Bacteroidia > Bacteroidales > Bacteroidaceae > Prevotella. The sequence goes on along the minus strand of JAEENF010000256.1, from coordinate 6,615 downwards.
CTGCTCACCGTTATACCGAAGCTGCCAACCACTTCAGTGATCTGGATCAGCTGATGCAGGAGAACGACATTAAGTTGACGCTTGACAACATCAAACAGTTTCTCCTTCCGAAGTTCCATGCGAACGTAGGTGCACAGCGCAGAGACTCAGCTATCGCCATCGGCACGAAGATCTGCAATGCCCTTGACAGCGCCATCATCCGCGCTAAGAAAGACGACGCTGCTGAGTTGGCAACAATCTACGACACTCAACAACAAGAGGCAGAGATTGCCCGTCAACAGGCCGATCTCACAAAGCAACGATTAATAGGTACAGCCTTAGCATTAGTACTTATCGTCACATTCTTTACCGTTTACACCTATCATCGCCGCAAGGCTCAGCATCATTTAGCTGTGGCTCACTCTAAACTTCAGGCCGCCTACGACCAATTGGAAGAGACGACCGCCGCCAAGGAGCGTATCGAGAGTGAATTGCGTATCGCTCGTGACATTCAGATGTCTATGGTGCCTAACATCTTCCCCGATTGTCCTGGTCTCGACATCTATGCCTCTATGACGCCCGCTAAAGAGGTTGGTGGTGACCTCTATGGTTATCTGCTGCTCGACAAAGAACTCTATTTCTGTGTTGGAGATGTCAGCGGAAAAGGCGTTCCCGCATCTCTCTTTATGGCTCAGGCAACACGCCTATTCCGTACTCTCGCCACTCAACACATGATGCCTGCCGAAATAGCAACGAGAATGAACAACGCCCTCACCGAAGATAATGAACAGGGTATGTTCGTCACGATGTTTATCGGACTTGTCTATCTGGATAGTGGTAAGCTGGTCTTCTGCAATGCCGGCCATAATCCTCCTGTTCTCATTGCCAAAAAGAGTGAGACAACAGACGGTTCACGAAATGCGGAATTCATCGATGTGCAATCTAACGCTCCGATAGGTTTATTCCCAGATATTGACTACGAAGGCGAGCAAATCGACAATATCAAGGGAACACCACTCTTCGTCTACTCCGACGGACTGAATGAGGCCGAAAACAAGAGTCAGGAACAGTTTGGCGATGATCAGATTATCAACGTCCTGCGTTTCACCCCCTTCGAAAATGCTAAGCAAGTCATCGAAAAGATGAATGAGCTAGTTGAGAAGCACCGCAATGGTGCTGCGCCTAACGATGACCTGACGATGCTCTGTCTGAGTGTAAAAGATCCCATTTTAAATTAATCTTTCAAAATTCCCAAACCCAACAGAAACAACATGAAGAAACTTTTCGTTACCGCATCATTGGCACTGTCTTTTGCCACCAGCGCCATAGCGGCAGAGAATGTAAAGGCTACGGTTCACGCCAATCAGGCTGGAGCCAAGATCAACAGAGAAATTTATGGTCAGTTCTCCGAACACCTCGGCTCGTGCATCTACGGTGGTCTCTGGGTAGGCGAGAACTCACAGATCCCTAACATCCAAGGTTATCGCAAGGATGTCTTCGAAGCCCTGAAGGCGCTGAAAATTCCCGTCATGCGTTGGCCTGGTGGCTGTTTCGCTGATGACTACCACTGGATGGATGGCATCGGTCCCAAGGACAAGCGTCCGTCATTAAGAAACAACAACTGGGGCGGTACCATCGAGGACAACTCCTTCGGCACCCACGAGTTCCTGAACCTCTGTGAGATGCTCGGCTGCGAGCCCTATATTAGTGGTAATGTCGGCAGCGGCACTGTCAAGGAAATGGCCCAGTGGATTGAGTATATGACCTCCGATGGTGATACGCCAATGGCTCGTCTGCGTCGTGCTAACGGTCGCGACAAAGCCTGGAAGGTAAAATACTTCGGCATTGGCAACGAAGCTTGGGGCTGCGGCGGTAATATGACTCCGGAATATTATAGCAACGAGTTCCGAAAGTTCAACACCTACCTGCGCGACCAGGGCAGCAACAAGCTCTATCGCATCGCCTCTGGTGCCAGCGACTACGATTACGACTGGACAAAGGTGTGTATGGATAAGATCGGCAACCGTATGCAGGGAATCAGTTTGCATTATTATACTTGTTCGGGATGGGAAGGTTCCAAGGGCTCTGCCACGAAGTTCGACAACGACCAGTATTACTGGGCTTTGGGTAAGTGCCTTGAAATTGAGGAAGTGATCAAGAAGCACAAGGCCATCATGGACGAGAAAGATCCCAAGAACACCATCGGTCTGCTCGTTGATGAGTGGGGAACCTGGTGGGATGAGGAACCCGGCACTATTTCTGGTCACCTCTACCAGCAAAATGCCCTACGCGATGCTTTTGTAGCCGCATTGAGTCTCAACGTGTTCCATAAATATACAGATCGCGTGAAGATGGCGAATATCGCCCAGGTCGTAAACGTTCTCCAGTCTATGATTCTTACTGATCAGGAAGGCACTGGCCACATGGTACTCACACCGACCTATCACGTCTTCGAGATGTACACCCCATTCATGGAAGCCACCTATCTGCCCATCGACCTCAAGAGCGAGGTAATGGCAGTGAGCAAGGCTTACTTCAAGGAGAAAGCCAACGCCAAGGATGCAGGCTATCGTCCCTGTCCCATGCTCTCTGCCTCGGCAGCAAAGACGACAGACGGTTCTATCGTACTGGCCGTGACAAACGTGAGCCTTGACAAAGACCAAACGATTGACTTCAATATCGAGGGCTACAACGCCAAGACCGTTTCGGGTCGTATTCTGACGTCAAAGAACGTTGCAGACTTCAACGACTTTCAGCACCCGACGACGGTGGCACCCACCGACTATAAAGATGCGAAACTTGCCAAAGGTGTGTTGACCGTTAAGGTACCGGCAAAGTCGATTATCGTTTTGAATATCAAATAATATTTGAAAACCGCCAATAATAAAGGTGCCTCAGCTGAGGCACCTTTATTATTTCAGGATGATTCCACCCATTGGTTGGATTGTAACCTTCGCCTTTCCTTTCTTGTCGAACTTCAGCTGTTGCAACTGTGGACCTTTCTTGGGATCGTCGACATAATAGTCGACAGTCTTGCCTGCCCACTCCTCCATTTCTATGATCAGCATCTTGGCCTGCGACTCTGCATTCAGACCAGCCACATACCAGTTGTCATCGTGTTTGCGAGCAAGTACCACATATTTACCAGGATATCCATCGATAAAACGTGTCTTATCCCACGTGGTCGGCACCTGCTTCAGGAAATCAAGTTCGAACTGAGGCAACTCCGTAAGATTGTTGGGCTGGATAGCAATACACTGGACAGGTGTCTGATTGGTGATGGCAGAAGCCATCTCGAAGATATCGGTGGTATAACGACGATGGCGGCTCTTATTGTCGCGCGACAGGTACTTATTCATAATCGTTCCACCCCAGTCCATCGTGCCCACAGCATTGCGGATGAACGGATGCAGGCAAAGCTCAAAGGCCTCGCTCTTAGCATGTCCCTCAGAGAAGAAAACATTTTCAGAAGCAAGCACGGCCTCAGAAGCCACATAGTTGGGATACATGATCTCCCAGCCACGAGGTATGGTGCAACCATGGAAGATGACTTGCAGGCCATGACGGGCGGCATCGAAGAGAATGTCCTCATAGAGTTGCATCGTGCACTGTTTGTCGCCTCCGAAGAAGTCGACCTTGATACCCTTCACACCAATTTTCTGCAACCACGTCATCTCGTTATCACGTGCAATAGCTGTTGACATACGGTCGCGAGGTGTCTGCGGAGCGTCATTCTCGTAGCCGTTGGAGTTGTACCAGAGCATCAGCGACACACCCTTCGACTGAGCGTATTGCGAAAGTTCCTTGATACGTTTGTAACCGATGCGCTGATCCCACCAGTTGTCGACGAGGCAATATTCATAACCCATCTCGGCGGCAAGATCGATAAACAGCTTCTGATCGTCGTAGTTAATACTCTCATCCTGCCAAACGAGCCATGACCATGTATAACGGCCAGGCTTGCCATCCGTAATGGTGGTGTATTTGGGTTCAACAAGATCATAGGGTATAGTGGTTTCCACGATAGGTTTCAGTGAGGCACCTATGGTAATAGTACGCCAAGGGGTCGTATAGGGCAAGGGGATACCAGCCTCAGCAGAGCCGATACCATTGTTCTCGCCAGGCTGCGGGAAGGCGATGGTATAGCCGGTCTCAGGAGAGTAGTCGCTCAGGTGAGAACCCACGTAACTACCGTCGACACCCGTCTCAGAGACGAGCACCCATGCATTGCCGACATTGTTCACCGGCACGCGGAAGAGACAGGGGAAGGTGTAGCCCTGACCAAAGCGCGACTTCTTGGCCATCAGTGCATCGGCCTCGTAATCCTCCTCGTAACTAGGCTTGGTACGCTCCCACCCCGTCATCGGACCAATCTGCGGAGAAAGGAACGTGCAAGTCTGCTTGGGGAAATTGAATGATGATACCTCACGACGAATCACACCACACTTGGGATTCTCGCCTGGACGGGGAATCTCGTAACGGAAGGCGAGATTGTTGTTTCTCACCACGAAGACGACCGACATCTCTTGGCCTTTAGAATTCTTAAATGGGACCTTATAGAACTGCTTACATGTCGAGTACTTCGAATGCTTGAGTTTCTTGTATTTCAGATTCACCGTTTGGTCTGAAACCCCGAGAGGAACCAGATTTAAAGTGTCCACTCCTATCTTCTCCTTGAACGACAAGCCCTTGGTAAAGTCGCCGAAATCGGCCTCAAAGCCCAATTGCGAGGGTTCTAGTACCTGTACACCATCGTAATAGACAGCATAGGTGGCCACTCCGCCATTTACTTCAATCTTCACATCGAGTCTGCCGTCAGGCGAACCCATAAACAACTTCTGCGCCATCGTCATCGCGCTGGTCAGCAGGAACACGAATAATAGTTTCTGTCTCATTTTATTCTTAACGTAGGTTTTCGCTTGCAAAGATATGTAAAATTTGTGAGAATCTCTCGGTTGTTTCGGATTAATTTTGTATCTTTGCACGCAAATTAACGTTTTTACATTATAATTATTCATTATGAACGACAACAAAGTTATGAACATGGCAGCGGACAACATCCGTATCCTTGCTGCTTCGATGGTTGAAAAGGCTAAGTCGGGTCACCCCGGCGGTGCTATGGGTGGTGCAGATTTCATCAACACTCTGTACAGTGAGTTCTTAGTGTATGACCCCGAGAATCCCGCTTGGGAGGGTCGCGACCGTTTCTTCCTCGATCCTGGTCACATGGCTCCGATGCTCTACAGCCAGCTCGCACTTATTGGTAAGTACACATTGGAGGATCTGCAGGACCTGCGTCAGTGGGGTTCAGTGACTCCAGGTCACCCCGAGCGCGAGATTGAGCGCGGTATCGAGAATACCTCTGGTCCTCTGGGGCAGGGTCACTGTTTCGCTGTAGGGGCTGCCATCGCCGCTAAGTTCCTGAAGGCTCGTCTGGGCAACGTGATGAATCAGACCATCTATGCATACATCTCTGACGGTGGTGTGCAGGAGGAGATCTCTCAGGGTGCTGGCCGTATTGCTGGTAACCTCGGTCTCGACAACCTCATCATGTTCTATGACGCTAATGATATCCAGCTGTCTACAAAGACAGAGGTGGTTACCTGCGAGGATACCGCCAAGAAGTATGAGGCTTGGGGATGGTACGTACAGAAGATCGACGGTAACAACGTAGACCAGATCCGCGAGGCTATCAAGAAGGCTCAGGCTGAGAAGGAGCGTCCATCACTCATCATCGGACACTGCGTAATGGGTAAGGGTGCACGTAAGGCTGACGGTTCTTCTTACGAGAGCAACTGCGCTACTCACGGTGCTCCTCTGGGTGGTGATGCTTACATCAACACCATGAAGAACCTGGGTGCTGATCCTGAGAATCCGTTCCAGATCTTCCCTGAAGTGAAGGAGATGTATGCTAAGCGTGCTGAGGAGCTGAAGAAGATTGTAGCTGAGCGCTATGCTGAGAAGGCTGAGTGGGCCAAGGGTCATCCCGTACAGGCCAAGCAGCTGGAGGAGTGGTTCAGCGGTAAGGCTCCGAAGATCGACTGGAGCAAGGTTGAGCAGAAGGCTGGTTCAGCTACTCGTAGTGCATCAGCTGCTGTTCTCGGTCAGCTGGCTGAGCAGGTGCCCAATATGATTTGTGCTTCTGCCGACCTGAGCAATTCAGATAACACCAACGGCTTCCTGAAGAAGACCAAGGATCTCGTTCGCGGTGACTTCAGCGGTGCATTCTTCGAGGCTGGTGTGGCTGAGCTCACCATGGCTTGCTGCTGTATCGGTATGGCTCTGCACGGTGGTGTCATCCCCGCTTGCGGTACCTTCTTCGTATTCTCTGACTATATGAAACCCGCCGTTCGTATGGCTGCCCTGATGGAGCTGCCCGTGAAGTTCATCTGGACCCACGATGCATTCCGCGTTGGTGAGGACGGTCCTACCCACGAGCCTGTTGAGCAGGAGGCACAGATCCGCCTGATGGAGAAGCTGAAGAACCACCACGGCAAGAACTCTGTATTGGTAGTTCGTCCTGCCGATGCCGAGGAAACCACCGTTTGCTGGCGCATGGCTATGGAGAATGTCGATACTCCTACCGCTCTCATCTTCTCTCGTCAGAACATCGAGATGCTGCCTGAGGGCACTGAC
>JAEENF010000255.1 GCA_016283605.1 Prevotella sp. | reverse complement strand
AAAGATGACCGTCTTCTCGCATGGTGGTGAGGAGAAGGGCCTGCGCTTCGGACTGACTGCCGACCGTAAGCTGATGGCTACGATTAACGGACAGACCATAGAGTCGGATTCGACCGTCAAGTTCAACAATGCCCTGCACGAGGTAGCCTACGCCCTCGACCAGTCGGGTGACAACATGACCATCCACTTCTTCGACGGCAGCAAGGCTATCGGTAGCAAGACGCTGAGCGGCAAGTACGAAGGTGCATCGCCGCTGAAGATTGGCTTTGACATTACTGGCGAAGACATGTTTAAGGGCGATATGCTGGAGTTCCGCCTGTGGAACCGTGCCTTGGTAGGTGGTGACAGCGGCGACCTGAGCCTGTATGGCAAGAAGAAGCTGACGGGATATGAGAGTGGTCTGATGGACTACTACCCGATGAACGAAGGCGAAGGCGTGTTTGCCTACGACAAGGCACCAGGCAGCATGGATCTCATGCTGGCAGGTACCAGTTGGAAGCGTCCTGCCGGTATATCAATGGCCATGAAGGGCGACAAGGGTATCGTCATGAAACCCGACAAGTTCCAGCGTGGCAAGAATCAGGACTACACCCTGGCATTCTGGTTCCGCACCACGGACAAGGACAATACGCTGTTCTCGAACGGTGAGGCCAAGCGTGGACAGGCCGGTCAGATCAATATCGGTATCAAGGACTATAACCTCTACGTACGCTCGGCAGGCTTTGAGAAGCGTAATATGCTTTCAGTAGCCGGTCCGACCGACGGCAACTGGCACCACTTCGCCATGACCGTATCGCGTTCGCAGAACGTGGCTAACGTCTATCTGGACAAGAAACTCATCGACTCATTTGCCGCTGATAGCCTGAGTGGTATCGAAGGCGACCACATCGCATTGGGTGCCACCTACGTGGACAAGAACACGCCGACCAACGCGATGACGGGTAATATTGACGAGGTGGGTATGTTCTCGAGTGTACTGCCACTGAACCTCATCAAGGAGTTCTCGAACCACACGCCACTCGGCACGATGAGTGCCATGATGGCTTATCTGGACTTCGGACGCTCAGAGAAGAACGACCAGAACATACAGCATCTGGAGCCTACGGGCATCAGCCTGAAGCGCTATGTTGACTCGCAGGGTAAGATCTTGGAGCGCCGAGATACGCTATTGGCCGACACCGAGGTGGATGCCTTTGCTGACCGTAACGTCTTCGCTCCTATGGTGAGCAACGCTCAGCTGGATAACCTGAACTACAGCTTCGTAGCCAATGACAACGAGCTGTACGTCAACATCACCGAACCAGACTTCATGGTTGAGAAGACCAACGTCTACGTCACCGTGAAGGAGGTTCCCGACCTGCAGGGCAACCTGATGGCTTCGCCACTGACCATGAACGTCTATGTCTATCGTAATCCGCTGCGCTGGGATGTGAAACGCATCAGCAAGGAAGTGAACTACGGCGAGGGTATGACGTTCGAGGCTACGGTGAAGAATCTGAGCGGTGTGACGCAGAACTACCGTTTAGAGGATCTGCCGATATGGATTTCGGCTTCGCAGACCAGTGGTGTCATCAGTGCACTGGACGAGGCGACCATCACGTTCACTGTCTCGCCATATATTAATATAGGTACGTACGACGAACAGTTGGCACTCGTGGGCGACAACAACATGTCGGAACCGCTGCCTATTCAACTGCGTGTCCGTGGTTGTGAACCCGACTGGGCCGTCAGCGACCGCCTGAAGCAGATGAACCAGACGATGATGATGGTAGCACGCGTGAAGTTGGACGGTGTGGTAGCCAACTCGGAAGAGGACGTTCTGGCTGTGTTCGACGAGAACCAGCAGGTACTGGGTGTGACCAATATCGAGGTCAACGAGAACGGCAACGCCAACGAGGCACTGGCCTTCCTGACCATCTACGGCTATACCAACCCAGATGGTTCGAAGCCCACTCTGAACTTCCGCTTCTTTGAGGCTAATACAGGTAGTGTGTTCAAGGTGATGCCTGCCGACAATAAGGTTTACACCTTCACTACAGACGCCTTATTAGGTTCTGCCGCTGATCCTATTGTCCTGAAGGACGATGATGATAATAGTATTTGGTGGCTTGACCTGAAGCAGGGGTGGAACTGGGTAACACTGCCCGTTAAGCCCGAAGGCAAGACCGTTGGTCAGTACCTGGACGGCATGTCGAAGTGGGAGGTTGGCGACAAGATATTGTCTATCAATGGCACCACCAAGCAGGAATATACCTGCCGAGAGAGCAAGAAGTCATCTCGTGGATACAAGTGGGATAAGGAGGATGAGATCATCAACATTATCCCGTCACAGATGTACAGCATCTACTCTATGAGCGACAAGAAAGTCTATCTGGAAGGCGAACCATCCTATGCCCCCATTGTCGTACATAAGGATTGGAACCGTATCGGCTATGTTACGTATATCAACCTGCCCATCTCTCAGGCACTGTCTGACTACACGGAGAGGGCTCAGGAAGGCGATGTCGTGAAGTCGCAGGACGGATTTGCCATTGCCAGCCGTACGGCTACAGGATTGGTATGGAAGGGTACGCTGCAGTACATGGAGGCCGGCAAGGGTTACATGCTGAAACGACTGGCTGACAGCGAAGTCGAGTTCTACTATCCGCTTTACTTCTCAGACAACCGTTACAGTGGCGAAGATCGGAGCATGGCTCCACGCTATGTGAACACTTCAACAACAATGAATATCGTGGCTGCTGTAGAGGGCTTCGACACTGAACCCGGCGACCGTCTGGTTGTATTCAACGGTGCTGAGCGCATGGCTGAAGCTACTGCCGACGATGAGCAGAACTACTACCTGAACATTGGCAGCGATGACAGCAGCAACGGATCGTTGACCTTCGTGATTGAACGTGACGGTGAGACTGTCGCCATGACGGGTAGCCATATCAAGTACTCGCCCAACCAGGTACTTGGCACGCCTGCAGCTCCTACGGCCATCAGCTTCACGGCACTTGACCAGATGCCGCACGACGGCCAGTGGTATAACGTGGCTGGTATCCTGATTGGCAAGAAGCCGACACAGAGTGGTGTCTATATCTACAACGGCAAAGCCGTGGTGGTGAAGTGAAGCGCTACGCTAGTGAATAGTGAAAAATGAATAGTGAAAAGTGATGAATATGAAAAAGAGTATATTAGCATTAGCAGCCCTCGCCCTGTTGGCGTGGGGCTGCTCCTCGGACGGTGATGGAACATCATCGACGCCGACACCAACGCCAACCCCGACGCCGACCCCGACACCAACGGAGATCCCTGAGGGTACGGATACACGTCCTTCATGGCAAGTTCCTAACTACGACCTCTACGAGCAGACGATGAATGTAGAGGTGCAACTGCAGGATACGCTGGTTAAGTATGCGTCGGCACAGGATTTGATAGGTGCATCGATTAATAATGAAGTACGTGGTGTGGCCACTCCTGAACAGATTGACGACAACTGGGTATTCCCGCTGACGATAGTTAGCAACGACGCAGGCTTGATGATAGAACTGTCGTACTACTGCGACAAACTGCACCGTATCTTTACCATCAATTGGACCAAGTTCGACGCCTCAGTGGCACCGACAGGCACCGAAGGTATTTATAAACCAGAATTTGTTAAATAATAAAAAAAATAACCGATATGAAAAAGCTATTCTTGATGGCTATCGCCATTATTACCGTTACAAACGTTTGGGGACAAAATAAATTTGCTGATCCTTATATGACCGACGAACAACGTCCTAATGGACTCAAATGGCTTCCAGATCCTCCAAAATTGACGGGAGCAGATTTTACGTACGACTTCTATTATTATCAGTGGGGCCGTGACCAGCGCGAGGATAAGAAAGTCAGTGAACAGGCTCTTTTTGACGAGCGTGCTCCGCTGGATAGCGTATATGAAAGAATTCTGAAAATTGACTTGGGCAAGGAGACGGCTCCAGAAATCTACTTGTTGTGCGAGCGTGCCGTCAGTGACGTTCATGCCGCTAATAAGGAGGTGAAAAATGTGTGGCAGCGAACAAGACCTTTTGCACAGTTTAAGGAACCATCGCTGAAACCTTGGGAGGACGAGGAAGAGGCATCAACCTTCAGTTATCCCTCCGGTCACTCTTCCAGGGGGTGGATATATGCTTTTGTATTGTCTACTGTAGCCCCCGAATTTGCAGAGGAGTTGTTTGCTCGTGCCCGGTCTTATGCCCTGAACCGTGTCATCTGCGGTCATCATTGGAAGAGCGATGTTGATGCCTCGCTAATGCTTGCTGCCGGCATCTTCGCTGCCATCGTGTGCACCGATGGCTATCAGCAACAGTTGGTAAAGGCTCGTGCAGAATATGAGCAAATCAGGAAGGGTATGACAAATGTGCCCAAGGCCACCATCGTTCAGCATCCTGCAGGCACACCGGCATATACGATCAACGGAACACCGGCTACTGAGAGCAGTCGTGGCATCATTATTCAGAACGGACAGAAGACCTTAAGAAAATAGGTATGGATAAGAAAACTTATCAGTCGCCTTCATCGAAAACCATCATACTCCGCCAGCAGAATTCCCTGTTGGCGGGTAGTGGTGTAGAGGCTACGCGCTATGACTATGGAGATGCAGTAACGGATACATGGGAATAAGGAGGATATAACAAAGTATTTGAAACCAAGAGTATAATATTACAATTATGAAAAAGTATAATGATTCATTATTCGTTACCATCAGACTGATGGTAGTTG
>JAEENF010000254.1 GCA_016283605.1 Prevotella sp. | reverse complement strand
TTTTTAACGAAAGAAATTAATAATTGATAAAATATTTGGCAGTTTCGGGAAATAGACGTACCTTTGCACATTGAAAGCCGCGCCATGATGGTGGAATTGGTAGACACGAGGGACTTAAAATCCCTTGACCTGAAAGGGTTGTGCGGGTTCGAGTCCCGCTCGTGGCACAAATCCTTAAACAATTCAATTTATAAATTATGAAGAAAAATCATTTTGTTTTGTTGTCAGCTGCTGCTGTGATGTTGTTCACATCGTGTTCCAAACTGGGATCGCTGTCGGCTGATAACTTTACGGTGACTCCCAATCCGCTGGAGACACATGCTGGTGAGGTGCCTGCTACCATCAACGGACACTTCCCCGAGAAGTACATGAAGAAGAAGGCTGTCGTGGAGGTTGTGCCCGAGTTGCGCTACTCCAACGGTCAGACCGTTCAGGGTAATCCTGCAACCTTCCAAGGTGAGAAGGTGCTGGGCAACGACCAGACCATCTCTTACCGTCTGGGTGGCAACTACACGATGAAGACCAACTTCGCCTATGCCGACGACAACAAGGCCGACATGTATCTGACCTTCAACGCTCGTATCGGCAAGAAGGTGGTTCAAGTGCCTGAAGTGAAGGTGGCAGAAGGTATCATCGCCACTTCTGAGCTCTACAAGAAGACGCTCACTACAGCCAATGCCGCTCTGGCTCCCGATGCCTACCAGCGCATCAACAAGCAGAAGCAGGAGGCCAACATCAAGTTCCTCATCCAGCAGGCTACCCTGCGCAAGAGCGAGTTGAAGAACAACTCTGTGCAGGAGTTCGTGAAGATGCTGCAGAAGATCAATGCCGACCGTGAGGGTCTGAACCTTGACAACGTAGAGGTTTCGGCTTACGCTTCACCTGATGGCGGTTTCAGCATCAACGACAAGCTGGCCAACGAGCGTCAGAAGGTTTCTGAACAGTATGTGAACCAGGAGTTGAAGAAGATCAAGATGAACGCCAATGTCGACGCCAAGTACACCGCTCAGGACTGGGACGGTTTCCAGGAACTGGTAAAGGCCAGCAACATCCAGGACAAGGACGTCATCCTGCGCGTGCTCTCGATGTATAAGGATCCTGAGGAGCGTGAGCAGCAGATCAAGAATATCTCTTCTGCCTTCCGCGAGTTGGCAGACGGTATCCTGCCTCAGCTGCGTCGTGCACGTCTGACCATCAACTACGAGACGATTGGTCGTAGCGATGAGCAGATCCTACAGCAGATCAAGGACGATGCCACCAAGCTGAGTGTCGAGGAGATGCTCTATGGCGCTGCCCTAAAGGAGAACATCAACGAGAAGGAAGATGTGTATAAGCTCACGACAGAGGTTTATCCCAACGATGCCCGCGCCTTCAACAACCTGGCAACCATTCAGTATGCCCGTGGCAACTACGAGGCTGCCAAGCAGTACGTCCAGAAGGCTCAGAGCGTGGCTTCCAACCTGCCTGAGGCTAGCGCCAACCTTGGTATGCTGGCACTGCAGTCTGGCGACCTGAAGGCCGCTGAGCAGTATATTGCCAACGCAACGGGTGCCAACGGCTTGTCAGAGGTACTGGGTAATCTGCATCTGGCTCAAGGCAACTATGCTCAGGCCGAGCAGGACTTCGGTGAGATCTACTCCAACAGTGCCGCTCTGGCTCAGATCCTGAACAAGAACTATGCTTCTGCCGCTGTGACGCTGAAGTATATCAAGAATGCCGATGCCGTGACAGAGTATCTGAAGTCTGTCCTCTCTGCCCGCATGGGTAACCTCGACGACGCTGCTGCTGCGCTGAAGAGCGCTCTGGCTAAGGATCCCTCACTCACAGAGTACGCTAACAAGGATCTGGAGCTGAAGAACGTCCAGAAATAAAAGGTAAAATTATAACGACAACAAGGACAACAAAAACAACAAATAGTCGTACGACTATATATAGTTGTCAAAGTTGTTGGAGTTGTCGTTAGAATAAAAAAGGTGAATAGTGAAAACAAAAGGGAATAATACCAAGTCTCGTATTGGTTATGCCTTAACGGCTTTACGCCATTCATTTGTTGTTTTGGCGATAGCTCTTTTTTCACTATTCACTTTTACTTTTTTCCTCTCTTCTTGCGGTGTCGACAGTGGCACATTCCGTATTGATGGCGAATTAAACGGCATTAATCAGGGTGAGTTCTATGTCTATAGTCCTGATGGCGGCATCCGTCGCCTGGATACCATCGCGGTGAAGAACGGCCATTTCACCTATGAGATAAGTCTTGATACTACTGCCCTCTTTATGCTCGTGTTCCCGAATTTCTCGGAGATGCCCATCTTTGGCGGCTCTGGCGTGAAGGCAGAGATCAACGGCGATGCCTCGCACCTGAAGGAAATCGAGGTCAAAGGCTCGAAGACCAATGAGCAGATGACGGCCTTCCGTTTGAAGACCAGTGAGATGATGCCGCCTGAAGTTCTTAGCGAGGCCGCAAAATTCATTAAGGACAACCCAGGTTCTGATGTCAGCATCTATCTGCTCAACAAGCTGTTCATCCAGTCGATAGAACCCGATTACCGTCAAGCCGCAGAACTGGCAGCGCTCATTCAGAAAGCCCGTCCTGAAAGCAAGAGGCTGGAACTTCTGGTTCAGCAACTGAAAGGCATCAGTCAGTTAAAGGTGGGCAACAAACTGCCGAAATTCTCGGCCATCGACATCAAAGGCAAGCCAACGAGCAGTGCCGACCTCTATGCCAAGGTGAACGTCATCACGACGTGGGCCTCTTGGAACTATGAAAGTACGAGCATCCTGCGCCAACTGAAGCGTATGGAAAAGGAATATGGCAACAGCCGGCTGAAAATCGTCAGCATTTGTCTGGATGCCAATACCAAGGAATGTCGCAAGACCCTCGATCACGATTCCATCACCTGGAGTAATATCTGCGATGGACGGATGTGGGAAACGAAAGCCCTCACGCAACTAGGGCTTGGACGGGTGCCAGATAATATTATTACCGATAGCCAGGGAAAAATCATCGCCCACTCGCTATCATCAGGCGAACTACAAAACCAAATAGAAAAGATGCTTAAATAAAAACTATTATAAACACTCAAATCTCAATACTATGTTAGTCAAAACGTTCAGCGCAGCCATGATGGGGCTGGAGGCAACTACCATCACAATTGAGGTCAATCTAACGCGGGGAGCTATGTTTCATCTCTCAGGACTCGCAGATACAGCCGTCAAGGAGAGTTATGACCGTATCCGTGCGGCAATAGAGAACATCGGCTTTAAGCCTCCCACAGCCGACATCACCATCAACCTCTCGCCAGCGGACATCCGTAAGGAAGGCAGCGGCTACGATCTGCCTCTGGCCATCGGCATCCTCGC
>JAEENF010000253.1 GCA_016283605.1 Prevotella sp. | reverse complement strand
TAGCTGCGCTCACGGCGTTCGTAACAGCGATTACAACCACGAGTTGTATGGGGTATGGACCGATTGTGTTCTAACGGGCGATTTCGCTCTAAGGAGCGAGGCGAATCACAGGGGACAGGCCCCCTGATCGCCGCAAAGCTCTGATCATTGGGCCAGTCCCCATGATTCACCTGATTCACCCAGGCCCCATGATTCACCCATGATTCACTGAAAAGCCTCTCGCTATAGCGAGGGGCTTTATCGGTTAATTACTAAATATCATACTTGTTCTTGCGTTTTTCGGCTTTGCGGGGCTTGCTGGGATGGAAGCCGAGGTGAGGGGTCTTCACACCCATGTAGCCCTGGTGGCGCTGGCGGATCTTAGAGACGTAGTCGACGGTCTCCGTACCACGCATATAGCCATACTTCACGAGGGGGTCATTATAATACTTCGGCTGAGCGAGTTTCAGGACATATTCCTCGACATCGCGCCAGCGGTGAGGATTGCGGCCGTCACGCTTGGCCAGAGCCATCGCGTCGCGGATATGATGGACACCGCCGTTGTATGAAGCCAACACGAAGTTGGTGCGTTCGTTGCGGTCGCGGATGTCGGAGAACTTACCTTCGAGTTGTCCGAGGTACTTCGCCGCTGCAGCGATATTCTGTTCGGGGTCGTACATCTGACTGCGCGGCAGTCCCAGCTGGTCGGCAGTACCCGGCATGATCTGCATAAGTCCCTTGGCGCCGGCAAAGGATACCGCCTTCGGGTCGAACGTCGACTCCTGGTAACACTGAGCGGCCATCAGTCGCCAGTCCCAGCGGATGGGTTGCGAATAGGTCATGAAGAGACGGTCGTAATGCGAGATGACGCCACCTTTCTTGTCGAGCATCGGCGAGAAGACATGTCGCTTGACACGTTGTGTGGTGAGCAGGGCGGTCTCCTCCTTACGGGCCTCCTCGATGAGTTCGGGTTTATACCACGCGGTAAACTCGTCCAAGAGCAATGGCTTATCCTTTGTCACTTCGAGGTGTCCCGGCGTTGGCCATGCAACAATATCCACCTGCCCCTCAGACAGTTTATCCGCCAGTTCTAAAGAGTCGCGGCAGACCTCCACACGGATACCGACACCGATCTTGTCGGCCAGCCGCTGCACGAGCAGGTACTGTGTGCCCAGCGAACGACCGTGATAGTCGTAGTAGGTCTGAGGTCCGCTGACGGTAGCCAGGATCAGTTCACCGCTGTGCTGGATCTCGTGCAGGTCGAAGTCCTCACTGACCTCTACGCTGTCGAGTACCTCGCCCCAAGGTGTGACGATGGGGTCCTGTTTCTTCGGCATACAGGAAACGAGCAGCAGAACTGCCAACAAAAGCGTATATTTATTTAAAATAGGTGTCAATCTGTGAAAACTTCTTGTAAAATCGGTGCAAAATTAATGTTTTTCTTGCACATTCTCACATTTTTGAGTAATTTTGCAGCGAATTTTAAGAGAATATTAGACTTTAACGTTAGTATGTTAAGAATCGCAGTACAGTCCAAAGGACGACTTTTTGAAGATACGATGAATCTGCTGGCCGAGGCAGACATCAAGGTGAGTGCATCAAAACGCACCCTTCTGGTGCAATCCGGCAACTTCCCACTCGAGGTGCTTTATCTTCGTGACGATGATATTCCACAGAGTGTGGCATCAGGCGTTGCCGATATCGGCGTTGTCGGCGAGAACGAGTTTGTAGAGCGTGGCGAGGATGCTGAGATCATCTCTCGCCTGGGTTTCTCCAAGTGCCGTCTCTCACTGGCCATCCCCAAGGAGATAGACTATAAAGGTGTGGCGTGGTTTGATGGCAAGAAGATTGCCACGAGCTATCCCAATATCCTCCGTCAGTTCCTCGACAAGAACGGTATCCATGCGGAGATACATGTTATCACAGGTAGTGTGGAGATCAGTCCGGGTATCGGTCTCGCTGATGCGATCTTCGATATCGTCAGCAGCGGTTCCACTCTCGTGAGCAACAATCTGCGCGAGGTGGAGGTTGTGATGCAGAGTGAGGCTCTGCTCATCGGCAACAAGCAGCTCTCACAGGAGAAGCGTGAGATACTGGAGCAGATGCTGTTCCGTTTCAAGGCTGTGAAGGATGCTGAGGACAAGAAATATGTGCGTATGAACGCCCCCAAGGCGCGTCTGCAGGAGATTATCGATGTACTGCCTGGACTCAAGAGTCCTACGATTATCCCCCTGGCCGACGAGGAGTGGTGTTCTGTTCACACGGTGCTCGACCAGAAGCAGTTCTGGGAGATCATCGGCAAGCTGAAGGAGATGGGCGCCCAGGGTATCCTGGTGACACCTATCGAGAAGATGATTATATAAAGGTAAAAAAGTAAAAAAGGTAAAAAGGTGAATATTATCAGATATCCTGAAAAGAGTGAGTGGTCGAAGATTGTGGAGCGTCCGCATCTGGATGTCTCTCAGCTGAATCAGACGGTGGCCTCCGTTCTTGCCGATGTGCGTCAGCGCGGAGATGAAGCCGTCAAGGGCTATGAGCTGAAGTTTGACCATGTCGACCTGCCTACGCTCGAAGTGACGAAGGCAGAGATCGACGAGGCAGAGACACTTGTCAGCGAAGACCTGAAAGCGGCGATCCGTCTGGCTCATGCCAACATCAAGACCTTCCATGAGTCACAGCGTTTCCGCTCGAAGAAAGTGGAGACACAGCCGGGAGTGGTCTGCTGGCAGAAGAGTGTGGCGATCGAGAAAGTAGGACTCTATATCCCTGGTGGCACTGCCCCACTCTTCTCTACCGTGCTGATGCTGGCGACACCGGCCAAGATCGCCGGATGCAAGGAGATCGTGCTCTGTACCCCTCCCAACCGCGAAGGCAAGGTGAATCCTGCCATTCTGATGGCGGCAAAGACGGCTGGTGTCAGCAAGATATTCAAGATAGGCGGTGTGCAGGCCATCGGCGCAATGGCTTACGGTACGGAGTCCGTGCCTAAGGTCTATAAGATCTTCGGTCCTGGCAACCAATACGTGATGGCCGCCAAGCAACAGGTAAGCCTGCACGATGTGGCCATCGACATGCCCGCAGGTCCATCGGAGGTATGTGTCATTGCCGACGATACCGCCAATGCAGAGTTCGTCGCTGCCGATCTGTTGTCACAGGCAGAACACGGCATCGACTCGCAGGTGTTCCTGATTACCACATCGAACAAGGTCATCGACGACGTGCAGCAAGAGGTAGGAAGACAGTTAGAACAGCTGCCTCGTAAGGAGATTGCCCAGCAGACCCTGACCAACAGCGTCTTTG
>JAEENF010000252.1 GCA_016283605.1 Prevotella sp. | reverse complement strand
CATACGCTGGCAACGCATGTAGCGGTTGATGGCGGAGGGGGTGAGGAGTTGCAGGCGGTCGCTGAGGATGGACATGACGGCAGGGGTCTTGGAAATGGGAGAGAGACCCGTACTGGGCTGTTCGCCTGACGCCAGATGTCCCCCCAGGTGACGGAAAGTGATCTGCTGGCGACTCTCGACCATCATCTGAAGCATGAAACGCGACATCTCGCCCGTCTGGCCGTTATTGGTGGCATTGTTATAGACGAGGGTGACGTCGGTGGCCCGCTGCAGCAGCCGGTGGAAATAATAGGCGTATATGGCCACCTTATGGTCGGCAGTGGTCAGTCCGTAGGCCTTACGGATGTTATAGGGGATGAACGATGTATCGTTGATGCCTTTGGGAATGTTACCCTCGTTACATGAGAGCAGGAGGACGTGGTCGAAATCCAGGTTGCGCGTCTCGAGTATGCCCATGACCTGAATGCCTTCAGCGGGTTCGCCATGGAAGGGGATTGAGGTGGTCGTGATGAGTTGTGTGATGAGTCGTTGCAGGGTGGAGGGTTCGACGAGGAGGTCGCCTGAGGTGATGAGGTCGGCGAGACGATTCAGAAGGGTGTACATGCGGAAGAGGGCCTCCTGATCGAGTGGGGAGTGAGACGTGGGGAGTGAGTCGTCGTCAGGCGCCTGAGAGGGGGCGGTGGCGATATGGCGGACGAGAGAGAGGAGCCATGCGAGGAGTTCTGCATTGGTGGTGAGGTGGGTCGCAGCGAAGTCATCGGGCAGGAGAGAACCGTAAGGATGGTGCTGCACGAGGTTGAGGTAGCGCGGACGAAAGTCCTGGGTCTTCTCTGAGTAGCCGATGGTCTGGAGATTGATGAGCATGGTAACGAGCGATGCTACGGCAGTCTGGGCGAGGGGATAGCCTGTGGTGATGTTGACCTTTTCGGCTTCATCGGGCAGGCAATGGATAACCGTCTGAAGAAGCCGTTCGTCGGCGAGGACAATGGCTGTGCGCTTGCCGTCGGTGATACGCTGGGCATCGAGCCACGTGCTGATATATCTGGCCTGTATATTCTCCGTAGTGGCGGAGATGAAGGTGACTTGCTTGGGACTGTTGAAATTGTCGTAGAGTGCTGCAGAACTGCTGTCGAGCGCATTGGGGAATTGATCGAGGTATTGGGCGATGAAGTGACCGGCCTCGTTCTTGCCGAGGTAGGCGTGGTCGAAGTCCCAATAGAAGAGCGCCTTATCCTGCTGCTTCAGACGGCGGAAAAGCGTCTGCTCAACCTGTTGCAGAAGATTGAAGCCCACGAAGACATAGGTGTCGTATTCAAAGGTGATGGATTCGTCGAGGGCGACCTGACGGTAGAGGGCGCCTTCGTAGGCGAGACCCTGTCGGGCGAGGACATCGTTATACTGCTGGTAGATGTCGCTGATATGGCTCCAGAGTTGCAGGAAGCGCTGCTTAAGCTCTGTGGGGTGGTCATCGGAGAAGTGGCTGAAGAACTTGCGGATGATGTCCTTCTGTTCAGGGGTGAGGAAGGAACTGTCGTCGAGCTCGTGAATGTCGCGTACGTTGGCGAAGACCCGATCGGCGGGCGCCATGTTCTTATCGACGTCGTCGAAGTCGCTCAGTAACAACTGTCCCCAACCATAGAAGTGGTCGAGCGTCTCGTCCATCCCAGTACACTTTACGAAACAGCGGTGGAGGTCGCAGACGAGTTTGATAGGATCGGCAACACTCAGGGCGGAATGGCTGCGGAAGAGATCGCTGATGGTGATATAGGCAGGACTCCACAGAGGCTGATGTGCGAGACGGGCCAGGTGTTCGTTGAGGAATAGTGAGGCACGCTTATTAGGGAAGACCACCGCCACCCGGGCGAGGTTGGTGCCAAAACGGTTGAGGAGGTCAGCAGCGACGGCTTCGAGGAAACTGTTCATACTTCTTCGATTTGATTGGTGTAAACGAACCAGAGATAGCCGCGGATGTCGGCAGCGCCAGTCATCTTGCGGATAAGGTCCATGTATTCGCGGACCTGGTCGTGGTATTCGGGTTTGGGAGAACCGAACTTGAAGTCGACAACGATCCACTCATGACCGTCGGTCATCACACGGTCAGGGCGACGCTCGACGACGCGACCATCGTCGCAGGTCAGGATGGCACACTCGTTGAAGAGTGTCCAACGATCAGAGAACCAGTCAGCAACCTTCGGATGTGAGAGACGGCGACGGAGCATCGTGGTAATCTTGTCGAGGGTGTTATGGTCATCGTAGAGGATGCCTTCCTGCTGGAGTTGTTGCAAGGCGCCATCGACGTCGGCAGAGGTGCGGATAGTGGAAAAGACCTTATGGAGTACGCTACCGGTATGGATATAATGGCGTGTGGCCTCTTCGTCGTCGTTGGCGACAAAGTCCTTGCTGCGGTTGCTCTGACGGAACTCGACCTTGTTGCTGAAGGTGGTGATGTGGATGGGTATGGGGAGCACTGGTGCGAGGAAGGGGTTGTTCACAGGACTCGAGTGTCGAGGATGACTGGCAGGGATAGCGGTGTCGCCATACTCGAAGGTCAGCATAGAAGATTCATCATCGAGACCTTCGAGTGTGGAAGAGTCAAGGGACTCTGCAATGAGCGGGAGGGTTTGTTCGATGAGGGTGGAACGCGAATTCTTGGCACCTCGACGGCCGATGACGAAAAGGCTATGACAAGCACGGGTAAAGGCGACATAGAGCAGATTGAGGTTGTCGACAGTGTTCTGCAGGTGCTCACGATGGTAGTCGGACTCGTAAATAGTACCCAGCATCTGCTTCTTATTATAGTCGACGGGCACGATGGGCAGTTCGCTGAAGGGCTCTTCCTGCGGTTGGCACCATAGGATGTTGCCAGAGGACTTTTCCAATTGCCAGTCGCAGAAAGGAATAATGACATGATCGAACTCCAGACCCTTCGACTTGTGGATAGAAATCAGGCGGATGCCGTCGATCTCGTCGCTCTGTATGGTCTTACTACAGAGGTCTTCGTCCCAAACGGTAAGGAAGGTATCGATGTCGGTACTGCTTTCGCTGACATATTCGGAGAGATGGTCGTAGAAGGTGCAGACGTAGGCGCTCTGCGATTCCAGCCGTTCGAGGGCGAAGACGGTGTAGAGTTTCTCGACGAGTTCGTAGAGAGGCAGGGCGGAGAGCTCGGTCGTATGTTGGATGAAAGCCTCGGGCAACAGGTCGTCGAGAGACTTTCCTGTGAGCAGGCAGACATTGTCGCAGACATCGTTAAGACATACTCTGCGCTGATAAGCCATAGCGAGAGCAGCCTTCGTGAGGTCGTCCTGAGGATGGGCGAGCAGACGGAGGGCCTGGATGAGCATACTGACGGCCACAGAGGCATCGAGACGGAAAGCCTCGTCGGAGACGATGCGTACTGTGGGCAGTTGCTGCATGAAGTATTCGGCGATGACAGGGATATAGGCATTGCTACGTACGAGGATGGCCATCTTATCGGGTTGGATGCCTTTAGCGTGAAGGTCCTGTACGATGTCGACAAGACCTTGGAGCACTTGGTCCTGATAATGATCACCAGTCAACAGACGGATGCTGACGTAACCTCCTGCATCGCGCTTTTCTGGAATGTTCTGACTAACGTCGGCGTAGGCACGCTGCAGCTGTTGGGTTTCAGACGAATCGCCTAGGGATATACATTCAAGTTCTGCTGCAGATTTGAAGAATATGTTATTGAAAGTGATAATGTTACGCTGAGAGCGATAGTTGGTGTCGAGCGTCCGGATGTCGAGCTGCTGCTCAGGATATGGGAACTGCGATTCGATGTCGTTAAGCAGACGCCAGTCGCCAGAACGCCAACGGTAGATACTTTGCTTGACGTCGCCAACGATGAGGTTCTCAGAACCTTCGTGGCTCATGGACTCGGATAACAGGACTTTGAAATTCTGCCACTGGACGGTAGACGTATCTTGGAACTCATCAATCATGATGTGTTCAAGTTGGGTTCCAATCTTTTCGAAGATGAAGGGTGAGTCGCTGCCTTCGATGAGGGCGTGGAGTAAATGCTGAGTGTCGCTGAGCAGGAATCGGTTGGCGCTTTCGTTAAGCTCGCGTATTTTCTTTTCGATATGACTCAGCAGGCGCAATTGGTTCAGATGGCGCAGGGTAAGGTCGGCAGACTGGAAGCGTTTCCATTGGAGAGGACGTTCATCGAGAACCTGTCGTAACAAGCGGTCGAGGGTAGATTCGGCCAACATAAGGATATGCTCTCGATGGGGATCGTTCTTCTTGCACCATTTCTCAGGGTCACCCGCAGTATCGAGCACACGTTTGGTGATAATGCTTTCGTCGAAGGGTGCACCGTCGCGAAGCTTCAGGAAGATGCTGCAGACGCCACCCTTGCCGTAGGGGAAGTCCTCGACTTTCAGGTTTTCAGCATCGAGGGTCTCGAAGAAAATGCTGGAAAGTTCTTGCATGCGGTCTTTCGCCTCCTGACGGATCTCGCGCAGGCTGGTGGTGTAACGCTCGAAGAACTTGGATTCGGACATCCGGGCATTGAGGACTTCGCTCACTTTCTTATAATCATCCTTGAAAATGGTCTTTCCGAAACTCTTGATCTGACCAATGACGTTCCAACTCTTGTCGTCTGAGATGTTCTCAATGATGTATTTCATCAACCACTGCAACAAGAGGTCCTTTGTACTCAAGTCGCTAATCATCTGGTCGACAGCAAGTTCCTCTACCTGAGTGTCGTTGAGCCCGATACGGAGGTTGGCGGTAAGATCAAGTTCACGTGCCAGATTACGGAGGACACTCTGGAAGAAGGTGTCGATGGTCATCACGCGGAAGTAGCTGTAATTATGGAGCAGCAGGTCGAGGGCGATGCCCGCACGTTCGCTGACGAAAGCTTCCGTCTGGCCTGTCTTCGCACAGAGCACCTTGGTGTAATCCATGGAAGCGGGTAACCCTTTCCATACACCGTAGAGCTGACTGAGGATTCGCATCTTCATCTCTTCTGTGGCCTTGTTTGTAAAGGTGACGGCAAGAATATTGCGATAGCTCTGGGGATTAAGAATCAAGAGCTTAATATATTCGGTGGCTAACGTAAAGGTCTTTCCGCTACCAGCGCTGGCTTTGTAGACTGTTAAGGGTTTTACCATCTTCTGAAAAGTTCGTATGAGAAATCAAATCCTATCTCCTTGAACCTGGTGCCGTTGAACCCAGCAAACATTGCAATGGAGAGATAACGGTTCGTGAAACTGTAGCCCAGTTCGAAATATGGTTTGGAATCAGCAATAACAGCTGTGCCGAGGTAGAAACGTTCACGTTCGATGTATTTCCCAAGATAGGGTATCCAACTGCCCACCATCATCGGAGAGTCGTAAGAGACATTAGCGCGAAGGTAATAATTGGAGAGGTTGTAGACCTCGCCACGTAGCAGCTCAAAGTTTCCGCTCCAGTCATCTTCCCAACCCTCAGGGAGATTATTGTCACGGAAATTGGCATAATCGACAAAATAGTTCTGTTCTCTGTGGCCATAAAAACCTGCACCTGCTCGCATATTGATGACACGCAGCCCTGGCAGATTATATTTCCATGAACCATCAAACTCCCAACGTTCATACTTGATGTTTGACTTGTAAATGCCAGTTATGCCTCGTTCCCAGTCGATGGAGAAAAGAGGACCTTTCTTGAGCCACGGACTGATCTTCAGCGCAATCATGGGTGCAAAGCTACGATAGATTGTCGGCATGCCATATTGTCGCATAATATGCTTGTTGATGGCACTTCTGCGGTGATAGATAAAACCTGACTCAATGTCGAGCCAATCGAAGACCATAATGTTATTAAAGACCTGCAGGTGATTGTCGGTGAACTTGTCGATGTCGGTATCGTCTAAGTGTAGCGTGTCGCCAAACTGATGCATGATGGCGTCGGCCACCTGACCATTGGAGATTCGGTTACCGTTGCCGTAGATGATTTCCGCATAACCGTTTCGCTTCGGGTTGTAGGTCATTCGCAAAGGCATCGTAAAGTAGAACTCCTTGAACCTGAAGTTGTAGCCGAAAATAGGATTAAAGGTCAGGTAGCGGTGAGGTGAGAAGGTGTATTGCGACCTGAGGTTGATTTTATAACGGAATCCACGACGGTCACTCCAGCTGAGTTGCATGGGGTCGAGAAGCGGAGACAGGCGGAAGGAGGCATGCTGCGACTCTGCCGCAATAGGGGTGATGAGGGTCTCGCCGATGGTATCCCATAAAATTTTCTTGAGCAGGTTATCCTTCTGAGGTACAGTATCAACGACAACCGTATCTTCGTGGTGCATCTTGTCGTAGTCGGCATAGATGCGTTTATCTGTCTCGGAAAGGGGGGCCGCACGCAGTGAGTCCATCATCTGGCGGTCAGAGATGAAGCCAATGGTATCGGAGAGCGTTTTGTCGCAGTTGAAATAACCGTCGATGACGGCAGATATTCTGTTACCTAAGAACTCGAACGAGGCCGCTGTGGTACTTCGTTTCGGTGTGGGTAGCGGCCAGTCTATATCGCTCTGATAGATCTCTGTACAGAAAGATATCATGTCGAACTCACCATTCATCACAGTTCGGATGATGTGTCCACTCTCTGAGTCGACAATGGCATAACCATTTATAAGTTGAGTGTTGTAGAACTTCGGACGGAAATCCAGACGTGTTGTGCCGTCACTAAGCGTTTTTTGTGAAAACTTATAATGACGTCGGTTATGGCGGTTGAAGGGTGAAAGGACACGTCCGTCGTAGAGGATGACGTCATAGATATTGGGAATCACCAGCTCTTTCAGCGTAGGCATCGCTCTGCGATTATGGCGGATGGTGCCAGAGAGCACCTGACTGTTGATATCCATCTTGAGCTGATCATTATAGGTGATATGGTTGTAGGACTCACGAAGGTATTCGCGGGCATCTTTTGCCATCACATACATCGTGGGGATGAGCCATAGCGTGGGGTTGCGACGCTCGACATTGAATCTTATTTTCGCGTAGACATTGTCTTCGACACTATCTGGTAGCGTCGGGTGAGTATCCTTGAAAGCATAGATACGGTTAAGGATGAGAGTGTCTTCTTTCTCTCTACCAAAAACAGTGCTGGGCATACCTGTGAGTATGCCCAGCACGATAAGTCCTATCAGCTCCTTGCATTTCACGAATGCAAAAGTACGAAATATTTTTGGAGTCGCAAACTTTTTAGCCTAAATATTTCATCAGAATCTTAGCATTACCGCTGTCACGCAGCTTGGCAATACTTTTTTCTCGAATCTGACGAACACGTTCACGGGTCAATCCCAGCTGATCACCGATTTCTTCAAGGCCCTTTTCGTGACAACCAATACCGAAGCACTCGCGGATAATAGTAATCTCGCGCTCCTTCAGAACCTTATTCAAGACGGTATTGAGTTCCTGCGCCATCGACTCATGGTCAACATGCTTGTCTGTACGGCTGTCGTCACCTGAAGCCATCACGTCAAGCATACAGTTATCCTCGCCATCCTGGAAGGGAGCATCGATACTTACATGGTGACCGTCAGCCATCATAGATTGACTGATTTTTTCCTCATCGAGGTTTGTTGCTTCGCTCAACTCAGAAACACTTGGATGACGCTGATGTTCCTGCTCGAACTTATTGATTTCATGACCAATCTTATTCAGCGAACCTACCTGATTCAGAGGCAGACGAACGATACGGCTCTGCTCAGCAATAGCCTGAAGAATGCTCTGACGAATCCACCAAACAGCGTAAGAGATAAATTTAAAACCACGTGTCTCATCAAACTTCTGAGCGGCTTTAATCAGACCAATATTTCCTTCGTCAATAAGGTCTGTAAGTGTCAGACCCTGATGCTGATACTGCTTGGCTACGGATACAACGAAACGCAGGTTGGCAGTAACCAACTTATCCTTAGCACGTTCACCCTCAGGACCACCCTTACGGATTTTCTGTGCTAATTCAATTTCTTCATCAATGGAAATAAGTGGTGCTCTTCCTATCTCAACGAGGTATTTGTCGAGTGCCTCGCTCGAACGGTTTGTGATGCTCTTCTGAATCTTTAGTTGTCTCATCTTATACTCTTGGAAACGTTTCTAACTGACTGATTATCAAACTAATATCCTATATTTCTCTATTTTTGCGGATGCAAAGTTACAAAAAATATCGATACGTTGTTCAATTTTTAACAATTATTTAAGTTTTTCCTTCAAATATTGACCTGTGATGCTCTCTTTGCATTGGGCCACCTCCTCGGGGGTTCCTGCTTTCACCAGTGCTCCTCCTTTGTCTCCGCCATCAGGACCAAGGTCTATCACATGATCGGCACATTTGATAATTTCCATGTTGTGTTCTATCACCAAAATGGTATGACCACGTTCTATCAATGCGTTAAAGGCGTTGAGCAGTTTTTGGATATCGTGGAAATGCAGACCTGTTGTAGGTTCGTCGAAGATGAATAGTGTGGGTTCTTGTTGTTCCCGTCCGATGAAATATGCCAGTTTTACACGCTGGTTTTCACCACCGGAGAGTGATGAACTGTTCTGGCCCAGTTTAATATAGCCTAAACCAACGTCCTGAAGAGTTTTCAGACGTTTGACGATGACACTTTCCCCATGTTTGGTGAAAAATTCCAAAGCTTCAGAAATGGTCATATTCAGGACATCATCGATGTTTTTATCATGGAATTTCACATCAAGGATATCATGTTTAAAACGCTTTCCATGACAGACTTC
This sequence comes from Prevotella sp., assembly GCA_016283605.1. GTDB lineage: Bacteria > Bacteroidota > Bacteroidia > Bacteroidales > Bacteroidaceae > Prevotella. Next base: position 4,656 of record JAEENF010000252.1, on the reverse strand, counting down.
ACATTCCAAAACAAGGTCGGCCATGAACTGCATCTCTACAGTAATGACTCCTGCACCTTTACATTCGTCGCAGCGCCCCCCGTCGGCATTAAACGAGAAGTATTGCGGTGTAAAGCCCATCTGTTTGGCTAATGGCTGATCAGAATAGAGGTCACGTATGGCATCGTAGGCCTTCACGTAAGTGGCAGGATTAGAGCGGGTACTCTTGCCTATGGGGTTCTGATCAACGAACTCCACGTGTTTTACGGCATCAATATCGCCTGCCAATCCGAGATATTCGCCCGGTGTATCACAGATATCACCAAGGTGACGCTTAAGGGCGGGGTAGAGGATTCCCTTTATCAGGCTCGACTTGCCAGAACCAGAGACTCCTGTCACCACTGTCATGACATTCAAAGGTATTTCTACATCGATGCCTCGCAGGTTGTTCATCCTTGCGCCTTTGATGTCTATATGCCTGTTCCATGGTCTCCGACTTACTGGCACGGGTATATTCTCATCATGTAGCAAATACTTCACCGTGTAGCTATGTGGGTATTTCTTGAGCGCATCTTCCTTGATGTCTTTTGCATCACCATCAAAGACGATCTCACCTCCTAATCTTCCTGCGTCAGGACCGATGTCTATCAGATGGTCAGCAGCACGCATAATCTCTTCATCGTGTTCTACAACCACTACGGTATTACCCAATGACTGCAGTTCCTTCAGCACATGAATCAGTCTTTCGGTGTCTCTGGAGTGAAGACCTATACTGGGCTCGTCGAGGATGTAAAGTGATCCGACGAGCGAACTTCCTAATGATGTACAGAGATTGATACGCTGACTCTCACCTCCAGAAAGAGTATTCGAGAGACGGTTGAGCATCAGATAGCCAAGTCCCACATCCAGAAGAAATTGCAGTCGACTACGAATTTCGGTCAACAAACGTTTGGCGATCTCCTGCTCATGGGGTTCAAGATCAAGATGATCAAACCATTCTTTAAGTCTGATAATAGGCATCTGAACCAGATCGGTGATACTTCGTCCACCTATTTTCACAAAGTTAGCTTCAGGCTTCAGACGTGTACCGTGACATTTTGGACAAGTCGTCTTTCCTCTGTACCTAGCCATCATCACACGATACTGGATTTTGTATTGATTGTCTTTCACCATCTCAAAGAAAGTGTCGATACAAGGCCGCTCCTTCTTTCCCTTATCAGAAGGAAGTCCATGCCAAAGCCAGTCCTTCTGTTGCTGGCTCAGGTTCATATATGACTCAAAGATGGGAAAGTCATCTTTCGCTGCATGACGGATGAACCACTCTTGCCACTCTTTCATCTTATCACCATGCCAGCAGATCACACAACCGTCATAGAGGGACAGTGTGGTATTGGGAATCACCAGTTTCTCATCGATACCGATGATGCGTCCGAAACCTTGGCATTCGGGACATGCTCCTGCTGGAGAGTTAAAAGAGAACATCTGGTCTGAGGGTTCCTCGAAAGTGATACCGTCAGCCTCGAACTTCATCGAGAAATCGTAGAAGATGGTTGGCGGGAAGAGTATTCTACACTCACCATGTCCTTCATAGAAAGCGGTTTCAGTTGAGTCAACAAGACGTGCTATGACATCTTTGGAGTCGTCAACGCTCATGCGGTCGACAACAAGGTAGATATCGGATAACTCTGGAGAATCAGACTTTCCAGAGTACTCGGAGAGATAATCGTCGATTCGCAGGAAATTACCATTCACGTAGATACGAGCATAGCCTTCCAACAGATAAGCTTTCAGTTGCTGTTCCATCGTCCTGCCTTCTGACAGGTGGATAGGTGACATGACCACAAAACGCGTTCCTTTGGAATACTCTAAGACTTTTCTGACGATGTCATCTGTTGAGTGTTTCTTTACCTCACAGCCACTGTCGGGTGAATATGTACGCCCGATACGGGCAAAGAGTAATCTGAGATATTCGTAAATCTCTGTCGAAGTGCCTACTGTGGAACGCGGGTTTCTTGAGATGACCTTCTGTTCGATGGCGATAGCTGGTGGTATTCCACGGATGAAATCACACTCAGGTTTATTCATCCTTCCAAGGAACTGACGGGCATAACTGGAAAGACTCTCCACATAACGGCGTTGTCCCTCGGCATAGAGTGTGTCGAAGGCCAAAGATGATTTGCCGGAGCCACTGACTCCGGCAATCACTACGAATTGGTTACGGGGAATAGTGATGTCAACGTTCTTCAGATTGTTGACCCTCGCCCCTTTAATCTCTATCGAATTGCTCAATAGTTTTTTTACTTTATAAGATGCTCTTTACGGCTTCGAGCATACCAACACTCTTGATAAGGTCGAGATCTTGCTTAATCATCTCGTTGAGACCAGGAATCTTGTTCAGATCCTCCTGCCAGATGAACTCAGCACCAAGAACACCGTCAGCAACCTTCTGAGTATCGCCAGTGGCCCAGAGTTCTTTCAGCAGATCCATGATCTTTTGATCATCGTTAGGAACAATCTCTACACCATCTTCACGCTTACCACCCTTGTAGTATGTAATGATGGCAGCAAGACCAAATACCAATCCCTTAGGCAGTTCACCCTTACGATCCAGATAAGTTTTCACACCAGGAAGGTCACGGGCCTGGAACTTGGGGAAGGAATTAAGCATGATGCTAGTTACCTGATGGTCAACGTATGGGTTATCAAAGCGTTCCAACACATCACCGGCAAACTTCTCCAACTCGTCCATCGGCAGGTCAAGGGTCTGCATAAGTTCATCAAACTGTACCTTATGAATATATTTTCCTATTACTTCGTGATTGCAAGCATCACGCACGATGTTTACACCACTAAGGAATGCTACGGGACTCAATACGGTATGAGGGCCATTCAGCAGCGTCACCTTACGCTTGTGGTAGGGCTCCTCAGAAGGCACAAACAGCACATGCAGTCCGGCTTTATCTGCAGGGAACTCCTGAGCCACTTCCTTGGGAGCCTCAATGACCCAAAGGTGGAAGTTCTCTGCCTGAACGACCAGATTATCGCGATAGGAGATCTTCTCCTGAATCTCAGCAATCTCCTTGCGTGGGAAACCTGGAACGATACGGTCAACGAGTGTAGCGTATACGCCACAAGCCTCTTCGAACCATTTTTTAAAGTCTGCGCCAAGGTTCCAAAGATCTATATATTTATAAATACACTCCTTCAGCACATGGCCATTAAGGAAAATCAACTCACATGGGAAGATGATAAGACCTTTAGTTGGATCACCGTTGAAGGTCTGATAACGACGGTACAGCAACTGTACAAGTTTGCCAGGATAAGAACTGGCGGGCGCATCTTCAAGTTTACAGGATGGATCGAAAGCAATACCAGCCTCTGTAGTGTTAGAGATGACGAAACGAATCTCTGGCTGGTCAGCAAGAGCCATAAAAGCAGCATTCTGACTATAGGGGTTCAGAGCACGGCTGATGACATCGATACGCTCTAAGGTGTTTACGGGCTTTCCGTTCTCGCGACCCTGAAGATTCACATGATAAAGACAGTCTTGGGCATTGAGCCAGTCCACCATACCTTTCTCGATAGGTTGTACAACAACTACAGAACCATTGAAGTCTGTTTTCTGGTCCATGTTCCAGATAATCCAATCTACAAATGCACGGAGGAAATTACCTTCGCCGAACTGAATCACCTTTTCAGGCATTACGCTCTTTGGAGCAAACTGTTTGTTTAGTGGTTTCATTTTTAAATATTGTTTTAATTCTTTTTTAATTGCGAGTGCAAAGATAGTGTTTTTTGTCGAAACTACCAAATTTGAAATGTCATATAACGTTAAAACCTACGAAAACCTTTGCGTTCTTTTGTAACTATTCTGACTAATCGCGATACAATTCATTGTAACATTGTGTCACTAGTGTCCACTAAATAATAGTGGAGATGTTTGTAAATTACTTAAATATAGAGTTTTAGAGCAGAAAATTGACGGTGACGATTTGAATTGACTACTTTTGCAATCCAAAAGCAAATCAGTCATTCGATGAACACCGGAAAATATATCTTCGCTCAGCTCATAGAGTTCTTGCCACAGAGAATCTTTGATAGAATTGTAATGAAATACGAAGGGAATAAATACGTGAAGCATTTCACATGCTGGAACCAGTTGCTCGTCATGATGTTCGGGCAGCTGAGCAACCGTGACAGCCTTCGTGATCTGACCAGTATTATTTCTGCGCATTCCAATAAGGCCTATCATCTTGGCTTTGGCAAGAACGTAACGAGAAGCAATCTCGCAAAGGTCAACGAGAGACGAGAACCTCTTATCTTCGAAGAGTTTGCCTACCATATGATAGACATTGCGAGACGAAAGAGAATCTACAAAGAGTTTGAGATAGAAGGGACGGTATTTGCCTTTGACTCGACTACTATCGATCTTTGCTTGAGCGTCTTCTGGTGGGCAAAGTTTCGCCGTACAAGAGCGGGCATCAAGATGCATACGCTCTATGAAATTCAGACGGATATTCCTACGTTCATCCACATTACTGAGGCGAAGGTACACGACCAACGAGCAATGGACGAGATCCCTTATGAACAGGGAGCTTACTATGTGTTTGACCGAGGATACTTTGACCTGAAGAGACTCTATCATATCAATGAAATTGAAGCCTATTTTGTGATAAG
>JAEENF010000251.1 GCA_016283605.1 Prevotella sp. | reverse complement strand
TTGAAAGCATTAGCGGACTGAAAGCCACAGCCTTCAATATGGAGAATGGTAAACTGGTGAAGACAAAGATGGAGAAATCCATGATTCATGAGGAACAACTTGACAAGACCGGCAAACTGACTAAGTTCAGCGTTCCTCAAGTGCGCGTGGGTACTGTCATAGAGTATGAATACAAATTGTGGAGCGACTTCTTCTATGAGCTTCGCGACTGGTATGCACAGCGCAACATCCCCGTGCTCTATACGCAGTACACCTTATCTGTCCCTGATTGGTTCAGTTTTCATATTGAGGAAACGGGTTCCAATAAGCTGGAAAAGAAAACGAGCAGCGGCTCCCTGACCATTGAAACAGAGACCGTCAGCACGAACATCTACACATTCATCGGTCGTAATCTGCCAGCTCTGAAAGACGATGAATACATTTGGTGTGCCGATGACTTTGGTGACAAGGTGACCCATGAGTTGCAAGGCATCTATATCCCTGGAGCGGTTCACAAGAGCTACACCTCGGCATGGGAGGATATTGACAAGATCCTGCTCGAAGACGATGAGTTTGGAGGACGCATCAAGCGGAGCAGTCCGTTGAAAGATGAGATTGTCGCTGCCGGTATTCCACAGATAGAGAGTCCTCAGGAACGTGTGGAGGCTACCTGGAAATTGCTGAAACAGAAGGTAAAGTGGAATGGCGACTATGCCTTCTGGGCCAAGTCGGGATCCAAGACACTGAAAGAAGGCACAGGAACCAATGCCGACATCAACTTTTTGTTTGTCAATATGCTGCATGACGTGGGTATTGAGGCTACACCTATTGTGTTACGTCTTCGCGACCGCGGACGTCTGCCCCTTACCCATGCTAGCATGAAATACCTGTCCACCTTTGTTGTCGGCATCCAACTGAACGACACTACGATGAGCTATTTCGACAGTTCTGCCGAAGACGGCTACTTGAATGTGCTGCCTGCCCGTCTCTCTGTCAACCGTGCCCGTATGATTCGGAAAGGCCAGCAAGGACAGTGGGTCGATCTTCAGTCTGTAGCCCAATCGACGGAGACCACTGCCATTCAGGCCTCCCTCAATGCCGACGGTCTGATAACGGGCGCTGTCTCCCACGTTCTTGTAGATGAGTCTGCTGCTAATCTGCGCAAACGGTGGCGCACTGCCAAGGATAGTACTGACGTGATTCAACAGATGCAGAAAGACAAGGAAATCGAGATTACCGACTATCAGATAAAGGGTCGCCATGATTTCTCCTCGACTGTCCGTGAGCGTATCCAGTTTACCAAGCAGTGTACCGCAACTGATGGTATTATCTATCTCAATCCTCTGGTCATTGCGCCTTTCAGCAAGAATCCCTTTACGGCCGACACGCGTAACCTGCCTGTAGAGTTGCCATATAAGCAGCGTGAGACCATCAATGTTGTCTTGACGCTGCCCGACGGTTGGCAAGTAGAAGAGATGCCAAAGCCCATCACTCTGAAATTCGACGGTATCACAGCCCGTATTATCTACAGACAGACAGGGGAACAGTTTTCAGCCTCATACCGACTGGACGTACAGCGTACTTTCTTCTCACAGACTCAGTATCAGGACCTGAAGGCATTCTTTGAAAAGTTGGTGGAGAACACCAAGAACATCATCACAATCAAGAAAACAGAGAATTCAGAACAATGAGGAAACGGCTGATCTTACCCCTTTTCGCCTTTTTACCTTTCTGCGTCTTTGCCCAGAAAGCCGTCGTCGAGGAATACGTTGTGGATGTCACCTGTAACAGTCCGACTCGAGCTGTCCAACACTTTCGCGAGGTGACTACCATCCTCAATGAACAGGGAGCATCGTTGGCCTCGTTTGTCTGCTCGTGTAGCAAGAATGACAAACTGACCAGCTTCAAGGGACTGGTTACCGATGCATCAGGCCGCACCATCAAGAAACTGAAGGAAAGCGACTTGCAAAAGACGGAATACTCGCCCTATCTGGCTATCGACGACTACAAGATGTATCTCGACTATACACCACCCGCTTACCCCATCACCATCACCTATGAATGGACTATCGACAGCCAAGATAACGTGCTAAGCTTTCCCACCTTCTACCCACAGTCCGACTATGACGTCAGCGTGCATAAGGCCGCCTATAGCCTCAAGGCACCCAAGAGCATGAACATCCGACATGCCATGCAGAACATGGGCTGTCAGGTAAGTGTTAGCGACATATCAGCAGATACCCAATTGTTCACTCTCGACGTCAGTGATCTGCCCATGCTCAAACAGGAGCCCTATGCCCGTCCCCTGCACGAACGGTTGCCGCTGGTCTGGTTTGCACCTACCGATTTCGTCTACTACGGCACGCAGGGCAGTCTACGGAACTGGTCGGACTACGGCTTATGGGAATACAGTCTGATTAAAGGGCTCGACACCCTGCCTGATGCTGTCCGTCAGGAACTGCATCAACTGACTGACACACTGAAGACCAATCGTGAGAAAGTGGAGGCTCTTTATCAAAGACTGGGCAGAACCACCCGTTATGTTGCCGTTCTCTTAGGTATTGGCGGACAGAAGCCTGCCTCAGCAGCTGATGTCAGCAAGAGCGGATTTGGCGACTGTAAGGGGCTGTCGAACTATATGCGCGCGATGTTAAAAGAGGTGGGCATCCCCTCCAACTATACCACCATCAGCACTGTCAACCAACGTCTGTTGCCTGACTTCGCCAGTGTGGGCCAGATGAACCACGTCATCCTGCAAGTTCCTTTGCCTGATGACACGCTTTGGCTGGAATGTACCAATCCTGAGTTGCCTATGGGCTATGTGCATCAGGACATTGCCGGACACGACGCCATTGAGGTCAGTGAGCGTGGAGGTCGTCTTGTGCGATTGCCCGTCTACCCTGACAGTACCAATCTGATGCATAGTGCGATCGCTATCGACCTGACTCCTGAAGGAGCTGCCGACTTGACCATCGCCCAGAAGTACTGCAATCAGCAATACGAAGACCATATCCCCATGATGAAGATGGATGAGAAGGATCGCCAGAAATTGTTCCAGAAAATGGTGCATGTCCCTCAGGCGGAATTCAGCGGTATCGACATCCGAGAAGAGGGAGCCAAGATGCTGCTCAGTGCTCAGGTCAAAAGCCGCAATTATGCCACACAGACGGGACAGCGACTTTTTGTCCCAGTCTGCCCCATTCATCAGGGATATACCGTTCCTAATGCTTCGGCAGAGCGTGAGGAGGACATCTTCCTGTCGACAGGCTATTTAGACGAAGATGAGATTACATTGACCATTCCTGAGGGCTATGTCGTTGAGACGCGTCCCAAGAACGTGCAAGTCGATGAGTCCTTCGCCTCGTTCTCCTTCAACATAAAGGTTGATGGTAACACTATACGGGTCCATTACCGTCTGCTTCGTCGCTCCGGCTCGTTCCCCAAGTCCCTGTATCCCCAGCTCACCGCCTTCTATCGCACTGTCAGAAACGCCTACAGTCAGAAAATTGTCATCAAGAAAAACTGAGAATGAGTAATGTTTCTGTCGATAATCGCAATGGCCGTAGTGAACGTTATTTCTTGGCTTTGGGACAGTGCTGGCAAAGGAAATCGTAAACGAAGTCGAAATCCTCATCAGGCACGAACACGCGGTTTTTGTTTAGCAGCTGATTCACTTTGATCAGGTTCATCCGGCGACAAGGGATCAGTCGTGCCACGTTTGCCAGTTCCGAGGTCGATGTCGTGCGCGAAGCCGCAAGGAGTCCTGCGCCTACGGTGCCCGGCTTGCCCGCAGCAGCACCCACGAGCACCGTCAGTGCACTCAACGCCTGCGCCTTCTTCACCTGGCGCGGCATCTGCTGATGAACCACCTCCTTCTCATCCATCGTGAACATCACCACATATTTCCAACCGTAGCTCCAGGCCACGATGAAATAACCGATGTAACCGATGACGGCGAAGATGAGCATCACGATGAGAAAGACGGAGGTAGAGCCCCACAGGCTGTCGAGGTCAAAGCCTTCCTCACAGCCGATGAGAATCATGCCAAACAACCACACGATACCAAAACTGATACCCAGTACCTTGTAGACGTCAAAAAGGATGCTGGGGTTCTTCAGCATGGGCACCTCATATACCCAACGGTACTTCCCGTCAGCACAGCGCTTCACGCGGCTCTCATCTGTCGTTTCCTTCGTTTTCATACTGTAAAGATAGCGGAATTTATGATGTTAATAGAATCTTCAGGCCGATGAGGATGAGGATGATGCCACCGAAGAGTTCGGGTTTCAAGCGACGGGTGATGACCTTGCCGAAACGATGGCCTAAGGCATAGCCAACGAGGGAGAGGACAAAAGAGGCGAGGCCGATGATGGTGAGTGGTAGCGGGAGTTGCGAGAGGCGGTCGTAGCCCGTACAAGCAAAGGAGATGCCTACGGCCAGCGCATCGATGCTGGTGGCAATGGCCAGAAGCAGTTGGGTGCGTAGGCGAAGGGGATTGAAATGGGCTTCTTCCTCATCATCGAAACTCTCCTTGACCATCTTTCCACCGATGACGGCGAGCAGGAAGAAGGCGATCCAGTGGTCGTAGGCCTCCATATACGACTGGAAATGGCTGATGCCGAGCCAGCCGAGTAATGGCATCAGGGCCTGGAAAAGACCGAAGAGGAAGGCCATCCTTAATAATGCATAATTCATAATGCATAATTCACAATTATTTTCTACTGCCTCATTTGATGTTGCCGATTGTGAATTGTGAATTGTGAATCGTGAATTGGAAATAATCCCACTGACGATGGAAACGGTGAAACAGTCCATCGCGAGGGCAATCGCCAAGAGGATGATGTCGAAGAGACTCATATGGTACTTATTTACCTGATTCTAACATTTTGGCTGCAAAATTACAAAAAAAGTTGTCCAAGTTGTTTGAGTTGTCGTTAAAAAATAGTAACTTTGCATCAAGAAAACTAAAAACAAGAATACCCATGATGAAAAAAGGACTCATTCTCGGAATGATGCTGGCGGTATCGATGTCGATACATGCCGAGCAGGTGACTATCCAAACCAAGAACACCACAATGGTGCTGAATGTAGAAAACGGTAAACAGCCGCAGTATGTTTATTTTGGCACAAAACTCAGCGATTATGATCTGTCGCATCTTCAGACACCGCGTAACGGTAGGATGGACGCCTATCCCGTCTATGGCCTGAATTGTCCTGCTGAGGCTGCACTCGCCATGAGACACAGTGACGGTAACATGTCAACGGCGATGTATGTCACAGGCATGGAGCGTCAGGGTGATGTCATTCGGATTACGCTGAAAGATCCGGTCTATCCGACATCGGCAGTACTCTGTTATAAGGCTTATCAGGATGAGGATATGATTGAGACCTGGGCCGAGATTCAGAATGGCGAGGCAAAGCCTGTCACGCTGACACAGTTTGCGTCGATCTGTCTGCCCATCCGCAGAGGAAACGTATGGCTCTCACATTTCTACGGTTCGTGGGCCAACGAGGCACAGCTCGTAGAAGAACCCCTCCTGGCAGGCGAGAAGGTCATCAAGAACAAAGACGGCTCGCGCAACTCGCATACCGACCACGCCGAAGTGATGTTCTCACTCGACGGTAAGGGACAGGAGAATACAGGCGATGTGATCGGTGCAGCCCTTTGCTATTCAGGCAACTACCAGTTGAAGATAGATACCGACGATACGGAATACCACTATTTCTTCGCAGGCATCAACCCCGATAACTCGGAGTATCACCTGAAGAAGGGCGAGACCTTCGTCACTCCGAAAGTCGCACTGAGTTTCTCAAAGTGTGGTCTCTCAGGCGTATCGCGCAATTTCCACAAATGGGGCCGTAAGTATATGCTGGCTCATGGCGATAAGGAACGTAAGATTCTTCTTAATTCCTGGGAGGGCGTCTATTTCGACATCAACCAGCAAGGCATGGATCAGATGATGGGCGATATTGCCTCGATGGGTGGCGAGTTATTTGTGATGGACGACGGCTGGTTTGGCGACAAGTATCCACGAAAGACGGATAATTCAAGTCTTGGCGACTGGGTGGTAGACAAAAACAAACTGCCTGAGGGTATCGAAGGTTTGTTGCGCGATGCCAAGAAACACGGCATCAAGTTCGGCATCTGGATTGAGCCGGAGATGACCAATAGTGTCTCCGAACTCTACGAGGCCCATCCCGACTGGATCATCAAGGCTCCGAAACGTGACGCCGTACAGGGTCGTGGCGGTACACAGTTGATTCTTGACATGGGTAATCCAAAGGTCCAGGACTTCGTGTTTGACGTTGTTGACAACCTGATGACGAAGTATCCGGAGATTGACTATATCAAGTGGGATGCCAATATGCCCATCCTGAATCACGGTTCGCAGTACCTGACCATGAACGACCAGAGCCACCTCTATATTGAATATCATCGTGGTCTGGAAAAGACTTGTCAGCGTGTGCGTGCCAAGTATCCTGACCTCACCATCCAGGCCTGTGCCTCTGGTGGCGGACGTGCCAACTGGGGCGTGCTGCCTTACTTCGATGAGTTCTGGGTGAGCGACAATACCGATGCCCTGCAACGTATCTATATGCAGTGGGGAACCTCGTATTTCTTCCCTGCCATCGCGATGGCCTCGCATATCTCGGCAACGCCCAACCACACCGTCTTCCGCACGACGGCCATGAAGTATCGTATCGATGTGGCCATGAGTGGACGTCTGGGTATGGAGATCCAGCCGAAGAACATGACAGACGATGAAAAGAACCTTTGTCGTAAGGCCATCGCCGAGTACAAGCAGATACGGCCTATCGTGCAGTTTGGCGACCTCTATCGTCTCGTGTCACCATACGATAAGGTGGGTCTCGCCTCACTCATGTATGTCAACGAACAGAAGTCGAAGTCTGTCTTCTTCTGGTGGAAGACGGAGTCATTCCAGAACGAGCATCTGCCACGTGTAAAAATGGCTGGTCTCGATGCCTCGAAGAACTATAAGGTACACGAACTCAACCGCATCGACCTCAAGCCCCTCGATGTGGAAGGCAAGATCTTCAGCGGTGCCTATCTGATGAATCACGGTCTGGAGATGCCTTACCGCAACGAACCCGAATGGTCGAAGAAGACCGACTGGAGCAGTCGTGTTTTACTGCTCGAAGCACAGTAAGAATGAAAAAAGGCAGCGTAATTGCTGCCTTTTTCATAAATTATTTGTACCTTTGCGCCCAAAATAAATAAGGTACGTACATATATGATACAATCAATGACTGGCTACGGCAGCACTGTCGTGGCTTACAAAGACAAGAAGATTCATGTGGAGATCAAGTCGCTGAACTCGAAACAGCTGGACTTGCAGACCCGTATCGCCCCCCTCTATCGTGAGAAAGAGATGGAGTGCAGGGCTATGGTGGCAGAGGCCCTTATCCGCGGAAAGGTGGATATGAGCGTGTGGATAGAAAAGGAAAGCACGGTAGACGCGACTCCTGTGAACGCAGCGCTCGTAGAGAACTACTATCACCAGTTGAAGGATGTTGCCCAGAAAGTGGGTATCCCTGAGCCCGAGGACTGGATGTACACGCTGACACGTATGCCCGATGTGTTGACAAAGACCGACGTGGAGACACTCGAAGATGAGGAGTGGGCCGTCGTAAAGGCTGCTGTGGCAGATGCGCTGAAGAGTCTGGTGGACTTCCGCAAGCAGGAGGGTGCAGCCCTTCAGAAGAAGTTCACGGAGAAAATCGACAATATCGCCCAGTTGCTGGCAGATATCGAGCCCTACGAAAAGGGACGTGTGGAGAAGATCAGAGGTCGCATCGAAGACGGTCTGAAACAGATTCCTGGTGTGGAGTACGATAAGAACCGTCTGGAACAGGAACTGATCTACTACATCGAGAAACTCGACATCAGTGAGGAGAAGCAACGTCTGGCCAACCATCTGAAGTATTTCCGTGAGACGATGAACGAGGCTGCCGGACAAGGCAAGAAGCTGGGCTTCATCGCCCAGGAGATGGGTCGTGAGATC
>JAEENF010000250.1 GCA_016283605.1 Prevotella sp. | reverse complement strand
GAAGCGCTCAGCTACTCGGTGGAGAGTTCTGGTACGAATAGCGCAGTTCCACAACCCGTTTGGAAGGCAGCCTTGGTGCTGCCTGCTTTTTTGCCTATTCCTCCCAGTCTATTTCCTGAAAGCGTGAGAATCGCTTGCCGTCCCGCTCTATCTGCTCAAAGAACATCTTTTCCGGACGTACCCAGTATTTGCGGTCGCCGTAGAGAGCCTGATAGACTACCATCCGTTCCTGAGTCTCTGAATCGAAGGCTGATGCTATCAGCTTGTACTTGTTTCCCTTGAAGTGCTGGAAATATCTTACCCGGTCTTCTGCGATGGGATAATCAAGCAGCAGCTTCTCAACGAGCGGACAGTACCACGTCTTGAACTGCTCGGCCGTAGGGGTATGTCCTCCTGGGAAGTGATGGCTGTTCATATAGTGCTTCAGGAAAAGCGGCTCGAAGTGTGCCAAAGTGTCTTCCTCACCGAAGAGTCCCCACACGCGATCCTTATTATATATATTACAGCAGTCGAACTGATGTGCCTCCAGTTCCTCGAACTCGCTGATGAGGTATTCGCCAATAGTGAAGTCCTGCTTGCCGTCAGTCCTTGGTGACTTGTATTGATGGCTGCCGATACGTTCACGGAGGAAGTCTGACATCTTGAAATGCGGATTGCCGAGTAGGGCAGGGACTCCGATAATCGGTGAGATCATCTGTGCATAGAACGAGCCGCAACTGTTGCCAACAAGTATATCCGGCTTCTCTTGGTCGCAGATGTCGCGGATAAGCCTGACGGCATCATGAGGGTGGAGTGGGAGGTCGGGAGTCAGCACGTTGGCCCTTTTCTCGAATGCCTCCCTCAGTGCCACAGCAGGCACACACTGGCCGCTGGCATAGAATCCGTGAAGGAACAATATCGTCTTTTCTTTCTGCATATCGGGTTGCAAAGGTACTCAAAATACGGCAGAAAGCCGCCATTACAGCAGCTTTCCGTCTTCTTTTTAACAAAGATTGCTCAAATCTCTCATCTTAATTCCTTCAATTCCTTGTATAGCCAGCGTTCCATTTCATCCTTGGAAGGCAGTTTCAATAGGTATTTCGATATAAACAGATTCTCGTCTATACCTGAAGTCGCATATTCAACCATTTCTTTGCCAACAGCTGTACAGAGAAGAATGCCGACAGGTGGATTATCGTCCTCTTGCATCATATTCTTGCGATAATATGACAGATACATGTTCAGTTGTGCCACGTCCTTGTAGTCAAGCCTATGAGACTTCAATTCCAGAATGACGCCAAATCTTGCAGCACGGTTGTAGAATACCATGTCCATGTAATAGTATTCTTCGTCTACAAGGATTCTCTTTTGTCGTGCTTCGAAACAGAAACCATTCCCCAGTTCAAGCATGAACTCCTGCAGGTGATCCATCAGTGCTGACTCTAATTCTGATTCCTCGACTACGTCTTTTGCGTCGAGTCCAAGGAATTCGAATACGAAAGGTGATTTTACTGTCTCTGCTAAGTTTTGTAAATGATAACGTAAAAGTATACCAAAAAATAATTCAATAGTATACCATTTCGACTGAGCGCTGCAAAGTTATAAAAAGTTGGTTATACATTACTTGTTTCCTATTATTTTTTTTGTTTCTTTAATACGATATGATGTGCCAGTCATGTTGACAAGGTACGATTTGTGACACAGTCTGTCAACGAGAGCAGAGCATAAGACGTTGTCTTTGAGCATCTCCTCCCACCTTGTAAAAGGTAGGTTCGTGGTGATGATAGTAGCCCTTTTTCCTGTCCTTAGTGAGAGGTGGTTAAAGAGCATTTCTGCACCTTCCTTATCGAAGCCGACATATCCGAGTTCATCGCATATGACGAGGTCATAACGCTCAAACTTGAGTTCCAGATTCCGCAGCGTCTTTTCCGTCTTTGCCTCCCTGATGAGTGTCAGTAGGTGCGGTACGGATGTAAAGAAAACTGTATATCCTTCAAGACATGCCTTGATGCCGAGTCCTATGGCAATATGAGTCTTTCCGGTACCAGGATTGCCATACATGACGATACTACGTCCTTCCTTGATAAACTCGAGTGTCTCTACTTCTGGCAATAGCATCTGTCCCTCAAGGGGGAGCTCCTCCCTCTGGAGCTCCTCCAAGTATTTCATCTGCGGGAAGTCCGCCCTGTGTATGCGTATGATCTTGCTTTTCTCACGCCTGCTGGCCAGTTCCTCCTCAAGCAATCTCCGGAGGAATACGAGGTATCCCCACTGTTCTCTGGTCGCATCTTCCACGAAGATGGATATGTTTTCCCTCACCGTCGCAAGCTTAAGCTCCTTTGCATACTGGCATATGATTTTCTTTTCAGTCATGATTTACACCTCCTTCCTGTTATGTTGTCCATATCACCCTGCATGATGCCGTCCAGCTGTGAGAGTACGTCTTCGCTGATCCATGAGAGTAGCTACGCTCATGCTCGGCCATTTTCTTGTGTTCAGAGTCATATACACACACACTTTTTCGCTATATAGCTGTACGACTACCGTAGTACCTACGAGATGATCCGGAACCGAGTAGTGACATCCTTTGATTGAGATGGTAGACTGTTTATCCACAGTACAGTCAAAGAGGTCGAAGCAACCAAAGTCACCTGGAAAATGCAGCATGCACTCCACATCCCTACGCAAGGCCTCCTGCTTGTTGCCGGTAGCGATACTGCCAATCTCCTTATTAATATTATTGCATATACGGCTGAGCCAAAGCTGTGCGTCCTGTATGGAATCGAAGTCCACCCGTGTGGTGAATGCACGTCCCCTGACATAGTCCACACTGCGCTCCACATGCCCTTTCTCCCAACCTGCACGCGCATTGCAGAACCGGTAGTCAAACCCATAGAAAGCTTGCATGCGGAGCAATGTCTCCGTCGGTTTCTTGCCGTCCGGCTTTAGGATGACAGCCACCTTCATGTTATCATACACCATCGTATGTGGCACACCATGTACATCGTGGAAAAAATTACGGTGTGACTCCATGAAGGCCAGGTTGTCCTGATGACGGAAAAGGTATGCCCAGCGTCCCTCGCTGTGGCACAGGGCAAAGACTGCCATCGTAAAAGTCACAGGCTTGCCTCCTATACGCAGCTTGACTTCTCCCCAGTCAAACTCGCACTCATCTCCAGGCTCGTAGTACTGCTTGACGAATACATCCTTTGGCTTCTTTGACTTTTCAATCTTACGGCGTTGGATATACTTGCAGACACTGGAGTAGCTGATGTCGAAACCTTTCTCTATCAGCACACGGTGTATGTCCTGTTTTTTCAGGCACTGTTTACGCATGCCGGTCTGTCTGCGCTTAGTGTTTTCACTGAGCCAGTACTCTATCTCCGCACACACAGCCTCAGTCAGTTTAACGGGGCCCGTATTACGGGATGGATACTTTGGCCTACTTGCCAGACACATGTCTATCCCTTCTTCAGGATTAGACATCATCATGGCTTCATACTCCGTGATGTAGCGCTTGACAGTCTTCCTGCTTACACCTACTCTGCGGGCAATATCCCGCTGACTCAAACCATCTATACGATGGTAATGCAAAATTTGTTCTTTCTTGTCCATGTCTACCATGTTTTAACTAATTATACCTTACAGTGCTCTTATGAGTCACCTTATATATAACGTAAAAACTCTGGTCTACGTGGTACCCTTTTCGATTATTATAGTGGTATACTTTTCAATTACTATTTACAGACTATGAGACCTCGAAGGATGTGGAGCCTATTATCATCAACAGTGGTTTCAGGTCGCCGGAGGTGAATCAGAAATGTGGCGGGGCGAAAAACTCGAACCATCTGACGGGGTGCGCAGTAGATATCCACTGTGCGGGGAAGGAACAGGCGATACGCTATGCCTGCATCCTGCTGGACATCGCGGATGGTAAGAAGCTGGACTTTGACGAGCTCATCCTCGAGAAGCGCGGCACCACCATCTGGGTACACTTCGCGGTGCGACCCAAGGGCAACCGCCGCTACGTGGACTTCTAAGGACACAGAAACGAAAAACGACTCGCGTGCACTAGCAGAATAGGCCACCTATCTGGTAGACAAGTGCAGAGACAGCCCACGCGACAGCAGTGGTATAGCATGCAGCGAAACCGGCCCAGCGCCAGGAGCCGGTTTCGTTTTTGATGGCTGCGATAGTGGCGATGCAGGGGAAGTAGAGTAATATAAATATAAGGTACGCGTAGGCAGCCAGCGGCGTGATGCCGTCTCTGAGCATCAGCTGGCGCAGATGGGTATATCTCTCATTGTCATCGCTGAAAGTATCCTCGTCGCCAAAGGAGTCATCACCGCTATAGAGTACACCGATAGTAGAGGCCACAATCTCCTTGGCACCGATGCCGGCCATCAGCGACACATCGAGTTTCCAGTTGAAACCCTGAGGCGTGAAGACGGGCTCGACAGTCTTGCCCAGACGTCCCAGATAACTTTGTTCCTGTTGCTGCTGAGGTGTGAGTGCGTCGTTGTGAGGGAAGTACTCCAGCGCCCAGACGATGATGCTGGCCACGAGAATGATGCCACCCATCTTCTTCAGATACTCCTTGCCTTTCTCCCATGTATGACGGGCGATGGCCTTGCCTGTAGGCCAGCGGTAGGGTGGGAGTTCCATCACGAACGGCGTGTCCTCGCCCTTCATCACCAGCGTAGAGAAGATCTTGCTGACGATGATGGCCATCAGGATGCCGACGGCATAGAGCGAGAGCATCACCCACGACCGATAGGCCACAGAGAAGAAGGTGCCCGTGATCATGATATAGATCGGCAGACGGGCGGAGCACGACATGAACGGCAGCACCATCATCGTGATGATCCTCGAGCGGCGGCTCTCCACAGTACGTGTGGCCATCACTGCCGGCACATTACAGCCGAAGCCCATGATGAGCGGGATGAACGACTTGCCGTGAAGTCCCATCTTGTGCATCAGCTTGTCCATGATAAAGGCTGCACGGGCCATATAGCCCGAGTCCTCCATGAGGGAGATAAAGAAATACAGGATGAGGATCTGCGGCAGGAAGACGATGACAGAGCCTACGCCGCCGATGACGCCGTCGACGAGCATCGCCTTCAGCGGTCCCTCAGGCATATTGACACTCACTTTGTCGCTTAACCATCCCACGAACCATTCTATCCAATCCATCGGATACTGTCCTAATGAGAACGTGGTCTCGAACATGATGAACAACAGCAGGAAGAAGATGGGGAATCCGAAGTATTTGTGCGACAACACACCGTCGATGAGATGGGTGGTCTTATAGGTGTCTTCCTTCGTACCGGTCTTATAGCCGGCCTCCTTCAGCGCACCGTTGATAAAACCGTATTTGGCATCCATGATGGCGGTCTCGGAGTCGTTGCCGGTCTCTTCCTTTACACGGGCAGAGGCTCGGTCGCGGGCGTTCGTCAGATCGTGGAAGTCGTGCATACGCTGCTCTCCGGCCATGTGCTTGCCGAGGTAGTCGAGTACCTGACTGTCGTGCTCTAAGAGTTTCAGCGAGAGGTATCGGGTGGAGTAGTGCTGGGTGATATGCTCATCGGCCTTCAGGTATTTCTGGATATGGCTGATACCGTCCTCGATCTCATGACCGTAGTTGATATGCAGATGTCGTGACCACTTGCTGGCACCTTCATACACCTGAATGACGGCACGGAACAGGTCCTTGACACCTTCACCACTCTTAAAGGATGTCGGGACGATGGGAATACCCAACAACGTGCTGAGTGTCTCGAGATTCACCTGATCGCCGCGGCGCTCAAACTCATCGTACATGTTCATCGCGCAGACCATACGGATGTTCATATCCACCAGCTGGGTGGTCAGATAGAGGTTGCGCTCCAGATTGGAAGCGTCGATGACGTTGATGACCACATCGGGCATCTTCTCCGTCAGGTGCTCACGGACATAGAGTTCCTCAGGGGAATAACAACTCAGAGAATAGGTTCCTGGCAGATCGACAAGATTGAACTCATAGCCGAAGAACGAGGCATGGGCCTCGGTGGCATCGACGGTGACGCCACTGTAGTTGCCTACATGACCATGAGCGCCTGAGGCGTAGTTAAAGAGGGAGGTCTTGCCGCAGTTGGGATTGCCCACCAGGGCGACGTTGATCGTACGACGCTCCTTCCAGGCAGCATGCTGAAGATAGTCGTCTTTGTGGAGTGTAGAGTTTAGAACTGAGCGTTTAGAGTCTGCTGCCGCTGTTCCTTCGGCGGATGATACGGCGGTAGCAAAC
>JAEENF010000249.1 GCA_016283605.1 Prevotella sp. | reverse complement strand
ATTGAACGGCTATTATATGAAGTATGATAATCAGTTTGTGCAGACGGGAGCGCTGAGTGATATCGGTGAGAACCTGACCACGAATATCAAGGACTCGTATCGTGCCGGTCTGGAACTGCAGGCTGGGGTGAATGCGACCTCGTGGCTGACTATCGAGGGTAATGCTGCCCTGAGTACGAATAAGATTAAGGACTTCGATGAATATATTGAGGACTGGGATGACTGGGAAGGTAATCCCGATGCAGCAACCTATCACTGCGATGGTAATGGAGACGGCTTGCGCCAATTCCACTACGACAACTCGACGCTGGCCTTCTCGCCCTCGCTCATCACCAACGTATTCTTCAATTTCCACTATAAAGGTTGGCTGGCTGTTTGGCATGGAAACTATGTGTCGCGACAGTATCTCGACAATACCGAGTGTGAGGACCGCTCGTTGCCTGAATACGCTGTGGCCAATGCCTCGCTGAGTTATACGCTGAAGCCAAGGAAAGTCTTTAAGGAGTGTATCTTCGGACTGAACTTCAATAATATCTTTAACCGGCATTATGCTGCCAGCGGATGGGCGTATTCTGCTGTCTGCGAGAGCTATGGGCATTCGAACAACAACCGTTATTATCAGATTGGCTTCATTCCGATGGCGGGCTTCACGATGGCCGGTAACGTGACATTAAGATTCTGATATGGCGGATTTCTTAACAGCACATTGGCTTGATATCGTCACGACGGTCTTGGGACTGGCGTATATCCTGTTGGAGTATAAGGCCAGCGTCTGGATGTGGGCCGTGGGCTTTGCGATGCAAGCTCTTGGCATCGTACTCTATTACCAGAAAGGACTCTATGCCGACTGTGGCATGGAGTTCTACTATCTGGCAATGACGGTGTATGGCTGGTGGAAGTGGATTCATGGCACACCCACGAAAGAGGCTCTGCCCATCCGGCATTTCCCCAAGCGACTGGTGCTACCTTGGCTGGCGATTATTGCTGCGATTTGGGGGATGATCTATTGGCTGCTGGTGACGTTTACCAATTCAAACGTACCATTAGCCGATAGTTTTACTACTGCCCTCAGCATCGTCGGTATCTGGGCTTTGGCACATAAGTATCTGGAACAGTGGTTTATCTGGATTGCGGTGGATGTGGTGACGTGCGGACTTTATTTCTATAAAGATATTCCCTTCAAAGCGTCGCTCTATGCCCTTTATGTCGTTATTGCCGTCTTCGGCTATATGAAGTGGCGACGTATGATGCAAGCATCGACAACACCAGAACGCCAAAAATAATCAGAAGTGAGATCGGGGTTTCTACCTCACAATGAAATGGCTTTGGTGCCACTTCGAGCAACATCTTCACGCCTACAAAGCTGAGGATGATACCCAGACCATATTTCAGGTATTGGAAATATTTCGCGATGGCTGCGAGGGCGAAATAGAGGGCGCGCAAACCCAAGATGGCGAAGATGTTCGACGTGAGTACGATAAATGGGTCGCGACTCACGGAGAAGACTGCGGGGATGCTGTCTACGGCAAAGGCCACATCTGTCGTCTCAATCACCAGGAGGGCGATAAAGAGCGGAGTTGCCAGTCGTTTCCCGTTCTCGATGATAAAGAACTTGTCCTCGTGCATCTGATCCGTCACGGGGAAGAACTTCTTGAATAGCTTGACAAAGATGTTCTTCGAGGGGTCGACGCTTTCGTCCTTATGGCTGAACATCTTAATGCCTGTATAGATGAGGAATACGCCGAAGAGACCGAGTATCCATTCAAACTGCTGGATGATGGCCGTACCCGCGAAGATAAAGATACTGCGTAGCACCAAGGCTCCGAAGATACCCCAGAAAAGTACTTCATGCTGATATTTCCGTTGGATGCCGAAGAACGAGAAGAGCATCAGAAACACGAAGAGGTTATCCATCGACAGCGACTTCTCGATGAGGTAGCCTGCTAAGAACTCCATCGCCTTTTCGTGAGAATCTCCCGGATAGAAATAGTAGATGCCGGCACAGAATACCAGCGACACTCCTATCCAGACGGCTGTCATCTTCAGGGCTTCTGAGATACTGACCTCGTGCTGGCCTTTCTTGCCAAACGACTTCAAGTCGATAAGCAGCATGATAAACACCAGCACATAAAACAAAATCCACGCCCAAAGAGGTATATTTACGATTCCCATTTCCTTTTTTCTGTCTTTTGGCTGCAAAATTACAAAAAAAAAGCTAAGTGGCAGCAACTTTTTCACTTTTCACTTTTCTCTTTTACCTTTTTTTATTATCTTTGTCCCGTTAAATCGAAATAATATGAAGAACAATACGTTTGAATCGGTTCCGTTATTGCGAATTGTCGTCAGTCTGATGACAGGTATCTTGGTGGGCGAGTATGTTGCGATGCCTCTGCCGTTATGTGTGACTTTTATGGCTCTGGTAGTCCTGGCTCTGCTATTGTGGAAATCCCCGTTGTTGCAGTCAGTAACTATCACCTTGTGCTTCTTGGTGTTGGGTGTGGTCTTGATACAACGGCAGAAGAATCAGCAGGTGTCGTGGCCCGAGGGCGAGGTGTGCTATGAGGCTGTGGTGCTCACTGACCCTGTAGAGAAACCGAAGACGATGGCAGTTGACATCTTGTTGCCAGCCAACCACCGGAAACTGAAAGCCTATCTGTATAAGGATGACAGGAGCAGAGCCTTGAGCGTTGGTGATGGCCTGCGAATCCAGTCCAGAATACAATCTGAGCAGAGAATCCTGGACAGAACGTTCGTGTCAAGTTGGAAGTGGAAAAAGGTAAACTTATCCTTAAAAGGACTTTCCCGTCTGGAACGGACAAAACTTTTCTTTTTGAAACAGCGTAGTCGTCTGTTAAAGCGTCTGTCTTCGCGAGGACTGTCCGATGAGCAATATGCTATTGTGGCAGCTATGGCCTTGGGCGATAAGTCGGCTTTAACGAAAGACCTGCGTGAGATCTATAATGTGACGGGAGCTTCTCATGTATTGGCCTTGAGCGGCCTTCATCTGGGTATCATCTATTTCTTATTGTCGTTGTTGATAAGAGGACGACACTGGCAGGCTTTTTCTCAGTTGACGATAGTCATGTGCATATGGGCTTTTGTTTTTCTTGTTGGCATGCCGGTAAGTGTGGTCCGTTCTGCCTTTATGCTGAGTCTGTATGCGCTGTTGTCGCTGGGACACCGTGATAAGATGACTGTTAATACGTTAGCCTTTACAGCAATAGTCTTGTTGATAATAAACCCTCAATCGTTGTTCGATGTAGGCTTCCAGATGTCGTTCCTGTCTGTTTTCGCCATCCTGATTTTTCTACCGCTATTCGAGATGGTTTTCTCACAACAGTATCTCATGGATCACCGTTTGTTGAAATGGATTTGGTCGATGCTCTCCGTTTCCTTTGCGGCACAGCTGGGTGTCGCTCCGCTCATCGCCTATTATTTCGGACGTTTCTCCACTATATCCCTTCTGACAAACTTTATCGTCATTCCTGCGGCCACGCTGATTCTCTATCTTTCACTTGTTGTGCTTGTGATACCTTCACTGGCTTTCCTGTTAGTAGAGTTGGTGAGTTTGCTGAATGCCGTTCTCACAAGATTGTCCATCATTCCTGGTGCCAGCATCGAAGGTCTGCACCCCTCCATCATACAAGTGGCGATGATGTATGTCATCATCGCCGCTGTATACATATTGATGGTCAGACTCAGTAGATCTACTTGATGAGGACCTTCTTGCCGTTGTGGATATAGACTCCTTGCTTGGTCGGCTTGTCAATGCGACGACCCTGCAGATCATAGTAGGTGTTCTGTCTTTCGTCATCAACCTTGGTGTAAATGGGATCAATAGCTGTAGGTGCTTCTTTGACCTCAATGTGGCGGAGGAACTTAGCGTCCGTCCAGCTCCAGTTCGTATAGTTCACCCATGGCCTGTTATACATGACACCTGCCCTGTATCGTCCAGGTTTAACGCTGGTCAGCGCGATGGCATACTCGATGTCGACATCCTGGTTTAAGGGGAATGTACGCTCGTCAACAAAACTCATGTAGTCTATAAGGCCGGACTCTTCTGAGATGAGTCCGAGAATGGACCTGTTTCTCTCCTCCTGACCCGTATTGCGTATAGTACCGGTGAATCGTATGACATCGTTCTGTGTCAGGTTCATGAAATTGGTACTGTCACAGTCGATGGCTATGATATCGAATTTGTGCTCTCCCGAGGAAACGGTGATGTCGATGAGACGACTGGACGTATAGTAATTGGTGAATGTACCGCCCCAATTGCAATAATAGGTCACTGTCGCCTTGAATTTGCCATCAGGACACTTGGTCAGGGGCAGCTCATAGTCGATGGTAACGTCTGAGTTGGCAGGGAATTCTCGGAAGACTTCTGTTCCGCGCAGTCGCTGTGTCACACTGCCGTTATCGTTCTGGAGATAGATGACGGGTGATGTGGAGATCACAGCCGTTGTTCCCTTGTTCTTGAAGGTCGCACGGAAACTCATCGTGTTTTGGGGTGTGAGTTTATCCAGGTCCTTGGTGCTGGTCGTTACAGATGTAATCTCAATATCGGGAACGCCCGAAGGAATCACTTGAACGACACAGAACGCTGATCTGCCACTGCCGTCGTTGGCCGTACATCTGACAGTGTCCCTTCCTACACCCTTAGCTGTAATCTGTCCCGAGCTATTGACAGTGACTACCGACGTGTTTTTTGATTTCCAGGTGAGACCCTGATCTTTAGCGTTGTAGGGTGAGATAGTGGCTTTCAGCTGATAAGTGTCATTCGGATTCAGCGTCAGGCTGGTACGGTTCAGACTGATGCTGTTAACAGGAATGCCATCGGTAGCATTGATGGTCAGGTCGTAGGCATCTTTGCTGCCAAAATATTTCCACCAGTTTTCACCACTCCAGTCATCATAGTACATAACACCCACTTTATATTTTCCTTCCGGGATAAACGTCAAAGGAACCTCATAATGGATCTTGTGGGTTGCATCAGTGGCGAATGTCCTGGTGTCTTCTGTACCATAGGCAATCATCCGGCTGTCATTCCATATTCCCAGACAGGTACGGATCTTTCTCGACGCTCCCGTATTCTTGAAAGTGGCATCAAACTGTAGGACGTCGTATTTCGTCACCTTTTTAAGGTTTGTAGGTTCGTAAGTTGTGGCAACCAAGGTCATTATGGGCTTCGTCGGAGAGACCTCTCCGCCGCCGCCACCGCCACCGCCAGCGGATCCCATCAGCTCAAGCGTGATGGTGCCGTCTTTCACTGTGGCTACATAGTAGTCGGAAGCGGCACCGAACGTACGCATGCGGGTTGAAGTCGAAGAATTGATTCCCTTAGCATAGGGCGCGATGATGTACTTGCCTCCCTCCTTGAAGATACTGGCACCGAAAGTGAGGGTTAGGTCCATGGAGCCATAATAACTATAAATCTTGATACCTGTAGGCGGCTCGTACATCTTATATTCGGCAATCTTCTTGAAATTGGTATCATAGACTCCAACACCAAACTCTCCATACCACTTGCTGTTATAGCTGTTGGCATCGGAATCAAAACAGGTCGGTTTGGTGAGGGTCGCCTTAGCACTTTCACCGATGGCAATGGTAGTCTTGTTCATGACAAACTGATCAGCATACCATACATCCTGCTTAGTGCCGATAGTATTGCTCGATATGCCGATGACCATACTCTGTTCGTTTGAATAGTCGTGACCTTCAGGTGTAATAGATGACAAGGAGAAATACTCGTCATTATGCAAGCCACCCCAACCCCAGTTGAAGCAATAACGGTCAGAATCGTCGCAGCCGACCAACAAGAATGAATGGCCCGAATCTCCTTTTCTTCCATCATAGATAATGGGCCTTCCCGCACTCAGCTCGGTTTGGATCATGTCCGTCCACTCCTCATCAGAATAGTAATCTCTTCTAAGGTATGAGATATTGGGATTATAACGGAAGAACTTTATTAACGCATAAGGGGTATTGTAACAAGAGGCACTGGAACTGCCACTGCCATAATCCATGCGTACAGAGAGCCCGCATGCATACATCAGATTTCCTACAGCATTGCGCTGTGCCGCTGTTGTAGCCGGGTAACCGTACCGCTTATCCCTATACCAGTTACTCATATTGCCCCAGTCTAACGGGATGTCCGATAACTTTTTATTCAGGGAAATCCCCAGTTTCTTGGTTTTATAGGAGATGACGCTGTCGGGAAGGCTTTTGGGCATCTGGTAATAGTTCAGAACCTGAGCCAGGGCCGTGGCCACACAGCCAGTGATACAGAGTTCCCCAGTATTCGGGTCTTTGGGACAATACTTGTTAAACACATATTCACCTACATTGGTGATGTCGTTGTTGCCCTGATCCCAATTCGTCTTAATGAGTGGGGCTACAGCCTTTGTGGCTCTGGTTCTGGCAGAGCTCGTCTGATATTTTCCACCGTTCTGGATATACTCATATTCCCGATTGAACTGCTCCAACAATGTCAGCAGGCCGCAGGGAATATGTTCGGCATCAAACTCTGTGTTGCTGGAGTAGCCCAGGATGTCACGCTGATTATTGTCGGCTGATACGATGGCAAAGCGATGGTTCGCTTCGTCATTGACAATATAGAATCCGGCTTTCTTGGAAAAACCTTCCTTGGGCGCCTTCAGTTCCTTCTTGATTCGCTCCTGGATAGCCTCTTGCGGCACGATGGAGAGAGAGGACTTCTTCATCTGTTGAGAACCTCTGGCGAATGCAGCATCCTGTCCGAAGAACGCTTGGGCGATGTCTATCGCTTCGCGTTCACTGCGAGGTTGGGCGTATATGATGGTGCTATATACCATCAATACAATCAATGAGTAGAGATACTTCTTCATATGCGAATTGTTTTGGGTTTTGTTTTTGAGTTCCGCTACAAATATAGTGAAAAAAAATAAAGAATCGGCTGCCATTTCGCAAAACGGCAGCCGATTTAATAATCTTTAACTAAAAAGCTACATATATCCTAACCAACGCAGGATATCGTTAAGGTTTGCAAAGACCATTAACAGGATCAGTATACCAAATCCGACGTACTCGGCACGGATCATGAAGGTCTCTGAGGGCTTGCGACGCGTGATCATCTCATAGATCAGGAACAGCACGTGTCCACCGTCAAGGGCGGGGATGGGCAAGATGTTCATGAAGGCGAGGATGATGCTCAGGAAGGCGGTCATCTTCCAGAACAGATACCAGTCCCATGTTGGCGGGAAGAGACTGCCGATGGCACCGAAACCGCCTAAGGACTTGGCTCCATCGGCGGTGAAGACATACTTCATGTCGCCTACGTATCCGGCCAGCACGTTCCAACCATACTTAATGCCTGCTGGGAAACTCTCGAAGAATCCGTATTCCTTGGTAATGGGTTCATAGATGCCGGCGATGGCCTTCACAAAGAATCCGAGTTTCAACTCCGGCGTGAGCGTCACAGTAGCCGTATCGCGGATAGCTACGGCTGTGGCCGTCTGTCCCTCTGCGGTGGCTTCTGTAGCAAGACCTTCGCGCTCATAGACGATGGTGGCGGTGCGGACCTTCAGACTGTCTTCTGACGTCTTAGCGGCAGTCATCATGTCCTCGAGCACGCCGAGTTGGTCGGTGAACTCATTATAGCTGTCGATAGCCTTACCGTTGATAGCAACAATTTTGTCTCCTTTCTGGAGTCCGATGCTGGCTGCTGGACTGTCAGCCATCACACTGTCTACCTCAGCAGGAATCAGCGGACGGACGAATGCAGGCTCGGCTTTCAGCATACCCAGGAGGTTGATTTCACCAGGAAGGTTGAGACTCATCGCCTTACCATTGCGGATGATGTCTACGCGTTTGGCCTCCGAGATGTCGCGGAAGAGGTCGGCAGAGAAGTCCTTGAATTCGCCCTTCTCGGTGCCGACGAGGATATCACCATCCTTGAAACCGAGGGCCTTAGCTTCGGTGTTGAACTTCATACCCATCGACATGTTCTTCACAGGGATATAGGTGTCACCCCAGTGGAACAGGATCATCGAGTAGATAAAGAGCGCGAGCAGGAAGTTCACGAGCACACCACCGATCATAATCAGCAGTCGCTGCCAGGCGGGTTTCGCACGGAATTCCCAAGGTTGCTCGGGCTGTTTCATCTGTTCTGTATCAAAACTCTCGTCGATCATACCGGCAATCTTACAGTAGCCGCCGAGGGGCAACCATCCCACACCATATTGCGTGTCGCTGTTCTTGGGCTTGAACTTAAAGAGGCTACCGTCCCATTTCCAGATGCTGGGGTCGAAAAAGAGGTAGAACTTGTCTACACGTACACCAAAGAGCTTGGCAAAGAAGAAATGGCCGCCCTCGTGGAGCAGCACCAGCAGGCCGATGGCCAGCATAAATTGTAATAGTCTTATCAGAAATATTTCCATTGCTTTTTATTTGTTCATGAGTTCTGTTGCGATGCGGCGCGCTTCTGCGTCGGTTGCAATATAGGTATCGTATGAGGGATTCTTGTCGAAGGTGGCGCGCTGCATCGTCTCGGCGATGATGTCGCCCATCTGCAAGAAACCACACTTGTCTTCGAGGAACCCGCGATTTACGATCTCGTTGGCAGCATTTACGATACAGGGCATATTGCCGCCCTTGTCAATGGCCTCGAAAGCGAGGGCCAGACAGCGGAACTTCTTCAGGTCTGGCTCGAAGAAATCCAGATGCTGTGCTGCAAATAGATCAAGGCGCTCACCGCTTAGGTGCAGACGCTGTGGGAAAGAGAAGGCATATTGTATCGGCAAACGCATATCCGGCACACCGAGCTGGGCCTTCACAGAGCCGTCCTGGAACTGCACAGCGCTATGGACAATGGACTGCGGATGCACTAATACCTGTATCTGCTTGGCGTCGACACCGAAGAGCCACTTGGCCTCGATGACCTCGAAACCTTTGTTCATCATCGAAGCCGAGTCGATGGTGATCTTGGCGCCCATGTCCCATGTGGGATGGCGCAGGGCGTCGGCTTTCGTCACATGGGCAATTTCTTCCATCGTCTTCAGACGGAAAGGACCTCCGGAGGCTGTCAGCAGGATCTTTTCTATCGGATTCATATCCTCGCCGACGAGACTTTGGAAGATAGCAGAGTGCTCACTGTCGACGGGTAGGATAGGGGTGTGGTACTGCTGGGCCAACTGCAATATCAACTCTCCTGCCACCACGAGTGTCTCTTTATTAGCCAGGCAGATGGTCTTGCCTGCCTTGATGGCGTGGATAGTGGGATTCAATCCTGCGAAGCCGACCATCGCCGTCAGCACCATGTTGATGGGGCCTGCTTCTACGATCTCGTTCAAAGCCTGAGCACCGGCATAGACTTTGACATCAGGCATATCGCTCATCAGCGACTTCAACTCATCGTAGCGCTGTTCATTGGCAATCACGATGGCGGCGGGCTTGAACTTGTGGGCCTGTTCAGCCAACAGCTCTACCTTGTTGTTCGCTGTCAGGCAATAGACCTCATAAAGGTCAGAGTGTTCCTCGATGACTTCGAGTGCCTGTGTTCCTATCGACCCCGTAGAGCCGAGTATGGCTATTTGCTTCTTTTCTTTCATTGTCTTTGCAGTTTTCGCGTGCAAAAGTACGAAAAATCTGCGAAACCGCACTATCTTTCGGTGAATTTTTTGTGTCAAAATGTTGAGAGGTGCCGGCTAAAAGGTAGAAAGTGCCGGACTTAAAGGTTGTGAGGTACGGGGTAAAGCTAAAACTACGCCAATGTTTGATAAAACAAAGGCATTGATTAATAAAACAAAGACATTGTTTGTTAAAACTGCGACATCGTTTACAAGTTTAGCAGTCCCTCGGGCAATTGCATGGTGATGGTGCGGGCCTGCTGGTCGATAGCGGTGATGAGGTCTTCGGAGGCTGGGATGAGGCATCCGTCTTCGAGTTCGAAGAGGATATTGATGGTCGTGTCGTCGACGGAGGCGATGCGGCCTATTTTGTTCCCGCTGTCGGCATCGATGATGTCGAAGCCTACGATGGCGGCCCAGGAGATACAGTTCTCATCATTGTCGGCGAGGGTGTGCGGGAAGTAGACGTCTATCCCCGTCAGTTGTTGGGCGCGCTCTTGAGAGTCGATGTCTTCGAATTTTACCAATGCGTTGGAATCACTCTTAAAGCGGTATTCCTCCATAAAGAAAGGTACTAGGATGCCGTCGATGTCAAGCACCAGATAGTCAGCGTCTACACGGTCGAATACATCATCGTCGAAGAGAAAGCTGATCTCTCCCTTCACACCGTGAGTCCTACCCAGTTTACCGATTTTATAGACGTCTTCTCTTTTTATCATGCCCTAGTGATTTTGGCACCTAATAGATTTAGACGAGCCTCGATATTCTCGTAGCCGCGGTCTATCTGTTCGATGTTGTCGATACGACTTGTGCCGTTAGCACTCATGGCGGCTATCAACAAAGCGATGCCTGCACGGATATCCGGACTCGACATTCGACCGCCACGAAGTGTGATTTTTCTGTCGTGACCAACAACAACGGCGCGATGTGGATCGCAGAGAATGATTTGCGCACCCATGTCTATCAGTTTGTCAACAAAGAAAAGACGGCTCTCAAACATTTTCTGGTGGAAAAGCACGCTACCTCTGGCCTGAGTGGCAACCACAATCAGGACAGACAGGAGGTCTGGAGTGAGTCCTGGCCAAGGGGCATCGGCCAGAGTCATGATGGTGCCATCGATGAATGATGGTATCTCGTAATGCCGTTGTTTGGGAATGATGAGGTCGTCGCCCTCAACCTTGATTTTTACTCCTAACCTGCGGAATGCATCTGGGATGATACCAAGATTCTCTACAGATACGTTTTTGATACGTATACCCTCCCCGCACATCGCGGCCATGCCGATAAATGAACCAACTTCGATCATGTCAGGAAGAATCCGATGTTCAGTACCATGCAGACTCTTTACGCCAACGATGGTCAGCAGGTTGGAACCAATACCGCTGATGTTAGCACCCATCGCGTTTAGCAGGTGACAGAGTTGTTGGATGTAGGGTTCACAAGCGGCATTATAGATGGTAGTGGTACCTTTGGCAAAGACAGCGGCCATGATGATGTTGGCGGTTCCTGTTACAGAGGCTTCATCGAGCAGCATATAGGTGCCTTTGAGTTGTTTGGCGGCTATCTCATAGACGTTCCGGCCTTCGATGCGGTTAAATTTTGCACCGAGCTTCTCAAAACCAAGGAAGTGGGTGTCCAGTCGGCGACGCCCGATCTTGTCACCTCCTGGTTGGGTGATGACAGCCTTGCCCATGCGCGCCAATAGCGGTCCTATCATCAGGACACTTCCTCTGAGTTCTGCACATTTGTGGACGAACTCGTCGCTCTCCAGATAGTTCAGGTTCAGATCATCCGCTTGGAATGAATAAGTGTTATCCTTACTCGTTCCTCCTTCCTCTTTCCTCGAAATCTTCACCCCGATATCTCTCAACAGCTGTATCAGGTTGTTAACGTCACGAATATCAGGAATGTTGTGGATGATGACCTCTTCCTCAGTCAGCAACGATGCGCAAATCACCTGCAGGGCTTCGTTCTTTGCGCCCTGCGGTGTGATCTCACCGGTTAACGGATGTCCACCTTCAATGATAAATGATGCCATAGGCCGTCGTTATTTCTTTTTCTTTCCAGATTGCTTCTTGTCGTTGTTGTTGAGTTTCTCAAACACGAAATTGTTCAGGTCGAGTTGAATGACGCCATCGGTGAATCTGGCCAGATCACTGGCTACGCGCTCATCATCCATCGAACCGTGTCCCCATGTGGCCAGATCGCGTTTCATCTGGTTGGCGGTTTTGCTGACCAGAGCGTCGCGTTCTTCTCCTTCGGGCATAGTCTTCAACTGTTCGAAGAGTTCTTCCACAAGATGACCGTAATGGCGTAGCTTGATGTTGCCGTTGGGCAATTTCATCGGATTTGGCTTCGATAGGATCTTGTCGGCCTCCGAAACATCGAAAGGCCAATCGATGTCCAACTCACGGTGACTCATGAGGTAGAGATGGTCCCAAAGTGTCTGCTCGTAGTCAGTATTTTCACGTAGCAGAGGGTTCTTCGTCTCCATCTGACGGATAATGGTCTTGGCGCATTTCAGACGCTCTTCTTTCGTAGGAAGTTCGCAGGCGTATTCCACCATTTTCTGAATCTCACGCCCGTACTCAGGCATAATCAATTTCTCGCGTTGCGTGTTGTAGTCTAATCCTTTGATATCCATAATTAATCTTCAATGTTCAATGTTCAACAAGTCTTTCGGCTTCTTTGCCACGAAGTCTTTCAGATAATAAGGCACGTAATAGGCCACGTCTTCAAACTGCTCGTTGAGGAAACGGCGTTCGGCAAGTGGCTGCATCCATTTAGCAAGCGGCTCAATGCCTTCTATCAGGCGGGCATTCGGATGATTGATGGTTTCCATACATTTTTTAGCACCGTTGCCGAAGAAATATACGGGATGCGCATCTAGGTATTTCTTATACGTGTCTGTCGTCACGATGTCTGCACCGATTTCGCGGACAGGCTTCAGAGCCCGATTGTAGATGCCGGCGTAAACTTCCATTCGTCGTGCATCAAGCATCGGACATAGTAGGGCGTCGTCTTCAGGGATCTCGCGAAGCAGTACGGGAACGCAGAGCAGCTCTAGGGTGGGTACGGCAATCAGTTTCAGATTTCTGCCGTAGCAGATACCTTTGGCCATTGATACGCCAATGCGCAGACCGGTATACGATCCCGGACCGCTGCTTACAGCAACGGCATCGAATGGTATGGCGTGATTGTCAGTAAATGAAAGAGCCTCGTCCACCATTGCCCCAAGCCGTTCTGCATGATTCGGACCACTGTGGTCTTCCTGCTGGAAAATGACTTGAGAATCCTCTGAAACGGCTACGGAACAAACCTCCGTACTAGTCTCTATATGTAATATTGTCGACATCCTTTCTGGGTTTCTTATATTATAAGTTGCAAAGTTACAAACTTTTTGGCCAAAAACCATCTTTTTATCAGAAATTAACTCAAAAAGCCGGGATTTGTAGCGCTAAGGTATTACCTATGTAGTGCCTTGGTGGCAAGGGCGTGTCAGGGGATGTGTTGGTGCCCTAAAATCCATCGCGCGCGTAATATATAATAAGGTGTAAACTATTTCCGTTCTTGATGTTTGTCAAGACTTGTAATTTTTCCGTCCTGAAACTGAAAATTTTTCCCGAAAAGTTTTGGCGGTTCGGAAAAAAGCAGTACCTTTGCACCCGCTTTCGCTCAAAAACGAGCGTTTTGCATGAAGAAAGAGTTCTTTGAAAGATTTACATAGACAGAAGTAGTACAAGAAGCGAGCGCCTTTATATTATTAATAATGTACAGGTGCTTGGGTAGAAGAAACGAACCGTTTTCAATTTCTTGGAT
>JAEENF010000248.1 GCA_016283605.1 Prevotella sp. | reverse complement strand
GATGACACCTCAAGTCCTACACCAGTGGTACCCATACTAATAGAGGCATCCAGACGATTAAAGACCTGACCCTTTACTATCGAAGCCATTAAAAGGGCTGTCAGAGTTAAGACTACTTTTTTCATACTCTTTATTCTATTTTTAGTTCAACTTTACCTCATCCTCCAACGTCCTTCGCGCTCCACCATCGGCACAGCAATCTCCTCATTGGTAGAATCACCAAAGCAAAGCACAAGGAAGACATTAGTCAACTGCAACGAAGAATCGGTTTTGGCGTTGGACACACGCACATCCAGGACACCGTGATGAACCTCCTGCTGCGCTGCCATATACTGTTTGTATGCAGCCAGCATCTGTTCACGATAGTCTTCAGGCATAACGTCCAGACCGTCCTTTCCTGCCATAAACTGCTCATATTCGCCATTCAGAAGGTGTCGGTAATAGCCCTCAGCCGCCAAGGAAGCAAGTTCCTCAGGGGTAGGACCGCTACTGCATGCACCAATCAGCAACAAGGACAGGAAAAGAAAAGGAAGTCGACGCATAACTATTTCTGTCGGATAAACACATTAATAGGAGAACCCGTCAACGTCCAGTGCTCACGGATCTTATTCTCCAGGAAGCGCTTGTAAGGCTCCTTCACATACTGCGGCAGGTTAGCATAGAACACGAAAGTCGGAATCTGCGTATCCGGCACCTGCGACACATATTTAATCTTAATATACTTGCCCTTAATGGATGGCGGTGGATAGGCCTCTATCAGCGGCAACATGACCTCGTTGAGCTTCGTTGTACCAATACGTGCCTTACGATTCAGATACACTTCCTTAGCGGTCTCCAAGACCTTGAAGATACGTTGTTTCGTCAATGCCGAGGCAAAGATGATGGGGAAGTCCACGAAAGGTGCCATACGCTGACGGATGGCATTCGTAAAGGTGTCGATGACAACCTGTGACTTGTCCTCAACCAAATCCCACTTATTAACGACCACAACCAACGACTTGTTGTTCTTCTGGATCAGCTGGAAGATATTCATATCCTGTGCCTCGATACCACGGGTGGCATCAATCATCAGGATACAGACATCGCTGTTCTCAATAGCCCGGATACTACGCATCACACTATAGAACTCAAGGTCTTCTGTCACCTTATTCTTACGACGGATACCTGCGGTATCTACAAGGTAAAAATCAAAGCCGAACTTATCGTAACGGGTGTAGATGGAGTCACGGGTTGTACCGGCTATCTCAGTGACAATATTGCGTTCCTCACCGATAAAGGCATTGATGATACTGGATTTTCCTGCATTAGGACGGCCTACGACTGCAAAACGGGGAATGCCCTCCTCCAGATCATCAGCGCTCTTCTCCGGCAATGTCTCCAAGACCTTATCCAAAAGGTCGCCTGTTCCACTACCTGTTGCTGCACTGATGCAGAAAGGATCGCCCAGACCGAGTTTATAGAACTCGTATTGATCATACAGGAACTTATTGTCATCGGCCTTATTGGCCACGAGAATCACAGGCAGCTTAGCACGGCGAAGAATCTGTGCAACATCCATGTCCCAGTCTGTCACACCGTTCTTAATATCACAGAGGAAAAGTACAAGATCGGCCTCCTCCGTGGCTATAATCACCTGCTTACGGATCTCCTCCTCAAATATATCGTCGGAGTTTACCACCCAGCCACCAGTATCGACGACTGAGAACTCCCGTCCATTCCATTCACATTTGCCATACTGACGGTCACGGGTTGTACCGGCCTCGTCGCTGACAATAGCTTGACGAGACTTCGTCAGACGGTTAAACAACGTCGATTTGCCCACATTCGGACGGCCAACAATTGCTACTAAATTTCCCATATACTTATTATTATTCCGGATTATATCCGAAGTGATTCAACTCTCTTTCCGAGGAACGCCAATCCTTATCCACCTTCACGAAGATCTCCAGGAAAATGGGCTTGTCGAAGAATTTCTCCAACGACTTACGAGCCTCGGTGCTCACTTTCTTCAGCGCTACGCCCTGATGACCGATGATGATACCCTTCTGACTGTCGCGCTCCACATAGATGACAGCATTAATATGAATGCGCTTGTCGTCCTCCTTGAACCGCTCCACGCTCACCTCTACAGCATAAGGAATCTCTTTATCATAGTAGAGCAGGATCTTCTCACGGATAATCTCTGAGACGAAGAACCTCGCAGGCTTATCCGTCAGCTGATCCTTATCGAAATAGGCAGGGCTCTCCGGCAACAGTTCCTGAATACGCTTCAGCAACATATCCACCCCAAACTTATTCTTCGCCGATATCGGCAGAATCTCTGCCTTCGGCAAGAGGGCATGCCATTTCTCAACAATGGCGCCAAGAAGCTCCTGTGGAGTGTTCTCCTTCCTGCTTCCGTCTTCATCCTTCCTCGTATCCAGCTCGTCAATCTTGTTGATGAGAAGGATGATGGGCGTATCCATCTTCTGCACCTTCTCCAGAAAATCCATATTCTTCTCTGGATTCTCTATGACATCCGTCACATAGAGTAACACATCTGCATCCTGCAGAGCTGACTCCGAAAAGGCCAGCATTGACTCTTGTAACTTATAGTTGGGCTTCAACACACCCGGTGTGTCAGAGAAGACGATCTGCATCTCGGGAGTGTTCACGATACCCATGATACGATGACGGGTGGTCTGAGCCTTAAAGGTGGCAATAGAAATACGCTCACCAACCAATTGGTTCATGAGCGTACTCTTACCTACGTTGGGATTGCCAACGATATTCACAAATCCTGCTTTATGCATTTTTATTTCCGTCGTAAGCCCACTTATAGTAGGATGCGCCATGTACAAATCCGGCACCAAAGGCAGTAAAGATCATATTGTCTCCCTTCCTTAACTTAGCCTCATTGTCCCAAAGCGCAAGCGGAATCGTTGCAGCACTTGTATTACCATAGTGTTCAATATTCACCATCACCTGTTCCATCGGAACCTCCAGACGCTTGGCTACTGCCTCAATGATGCGCATATTGGCCTGATGAGGAACAATCCATTGGATATTATCCTTATTCAAACCGTTACGCTCAGCTATCAAGGCACAGTCATCGCTCATGTTCGTCACTGCATAACGGAACACCGTACGCCCCTCTTGATAGAGGTAGTGCAGACGATGATCAACCGTGAAATGTGAGGGAGGACAGACTGAACCGCCGGCCTTCAGATGCAGAAACGGGAGGCCTTTACCATCAGCACGGAAATAGGAATCCATCACACCGATGTTTTCCTCTTCCGAAGCTTCAACAAGCACCGCTGCAGCACCGTCACCGAAAAGCGGACAGGTCTGACGATCCTTATAGTCGACAACCGACGACATCTTGTCGGCACCGATAACGATGATTTTCTTGAATTTTCCGCTTTGAATCATCGACGCTGCGACGTCGAGAGAATAGAGGAATCCACAGCAGGCACCCCAGAAATCGAATGCAAAAGCACTCTTCAGTCCGAGCTTGCCCAGCACGATGCTGGCTGTCGATGGGAACTTATAATCAGCGGTAGAAGTGGCAACGATGAGGGCATCAATCGTATCAGGGTCTGCACCCGTCCGCTGCATCAACTGCTTAGCAGCCTTACGAGCCATATACGACGTTCCAAGACCTTCTTCGGTCAGGATACGACGCTCCTTGATGCCAACACGCGTCATAATCCACTCATCGTTGGTGTCTACCATCCTGGACAATTCCTCATTGGTGAGGACATAGTCAGGAACATAGCCACCAACGCCCGAGATTATCGCGCTAATCTTATTACTCATTATTCAGCGACTTCTTCCTCAATCTTGATAGCAACCTTACCACGATAGTAACCGCATGTCGGGCATACTGTGTGATATACATAGTAAGCGCCACAGTTGGGGCATACTGCGAGTGTAGGTGCTACGGCCTTGTCGTGAGTACGACGCTTGGCCTGACGAGTACTTGACTGTCTTCTTTTAGGATGTGCCATAATTCTTAACTATTTTAAATGTTTAATCTTTAATATTTAATTCTGCAAGTTTGCTCCATCGGGGGTCAACAGGCTGGGTGGACTCCTCATCACTGCTTCGGTCAGCTGAGAGTTCTTCCAGAACTTGGCTCATCGCAGGGTTGCACTTGCCGGGTGCATGCACATGCTTGATGGGTATTGCCAGCACTATAGACTCATAGATAAGCCACGACGTGTCGATTATTCCTTCGTCCTCGTCCACGATAATGACATCACCTTCCTCGGAGTTAACCGTTCCCAGCTTCACAACAAAACGACTGTCAGTCTCTATGGGCTGATCCATGTCATCCAGACATCGGTCGCAGGTCACGGTTACTGTGCCCTCGGTGTGATACAGTAACTCAAAAAAGCCGGTAGCCTTGCGTATAGACACCGACACATGCACTGAGCCGCTGTTCAAATCCGAGCCGTCCAGAGATTCAAAGAATCCGTTATCCAAGTCATATTCCAAGGTTGTAACCTCCTCAGCAAGACTCTTCAAATTGATCTTAAAACGCTCTAAACTACACATTTACTCGCTATTTGGGGTGCAAAGTTACGAATATTTTTTCAGATAAGGAACGGTTATTTGATTTTTTTATGTTTTTAGTGTAAAATAGCAGGCTTAGAGGGCAAAGAATTACACACTTTCTTTTTCTGTGTGCAACTTTTCTTTGTGCATTTCGATTCTGAACGTCGTACCCTTGCCCACTTCTGACTGTTTCACAAAGATACGTCCCTTATGATATTCCTCCACAATTCTCTTCGCCAGTGAAAGACCTAGACCCCATCCGCGTTTCTTGGTGGTAAAGCCTGGAGTAAATACATTTTTCAAATCTTTCTTGCGAATACCTTTGCCGTTATCCGACACTTCGATAACCACTCGATGATCCTCATCGGTTAGGGTCAACTCAATCTTTCCTGCACCCTCCATCGCATCAACGGCATTCTTACAGAGGTTCTCAATAACCCACTCAAACAGGGCGGTGTTCATCTTTACAATCACCTCATGATCTGGAAGATGACGAATCATCTCCACTTTTTTCGATGTCCGACGGTCCATATAGTCTACCACATGCTCAAGCACGGTGTTCATGGAAGCATCGACTGGCTCTGGCAATGAACCGATCTTAGAGAAACGCTCGGCAATCAACTCTAAACGTTTCACATCTTTATCCATCTCTGGAATCAACTCATCGTTAGGATAATTCTCTTTAAGAATCTCCACCCAGGCCATCAGACTGGAAATCGGAGTGCCTAACTGATGAGCAGTCTCTTTCGAGAGGCCTACCCATACCTTGTTCTGCTCTGCTTTCTTCGAAGCCAACAAGGCAAAAATGGCCACAACCACAAAGATCATCACAATACCTAGCTGCCAATAGGGATATTGTGCCAAGCGCTTAAGTAAAATCGACTCGTCATAGCATACCAACTGGTAATCTCCTTCTGCTAAGGAGTCGTTTTGCACCGAATCACCAAGATAAACTTTTATATAGTTCCCACGAGCATACATCCTTTGACTATAATCAGAAATATAGACATCAGAATCTTCGGCTGTACGCGCGTCTATCTCAACATTTCGATAGTCAGAAACTGTACCATCGGGCTCAGTTACAAAAACAGGGATTGTATTATTGGCCTGAATGACATGCAACACCAGCGAAAGGTCAGTATTCTCATCGGCATTATTCAAAGCATTCAAAGCTTTTGCCCAGGTTTCCATCTTATTGCGTTCTTCACGCTGTAGATCCTTCACCAACAGATGGGAGGCCAATAAAGAAACCACGGCAATCACAATTGCCGCAATAACAAGTATGATTTTCACCTGACGGATTCGGTCTGTCCACTGCATATCGACCGCAAAGGTACGATTTTCTTCGCAAATAACGAAAGAAAAGACAAAAAAATAACCTCACAGTGTACAAGTGACACTGTGAGGTTCATGAAAGATGGCGGCCTCCTACTCTCCCGCATTGCATTGCAGTACCATCGGCGCAGGCGGGCTTAACTTCTCTGTTCGGAATGGGAAGAGGTGGGACCCCGCTGCAATAACCACCTGATAAGAC
>JAEENF010000247.1 GCA_016283605.1 Prevotella sp. | reverse complement strand
ACAGCGCCAGAAGCGGCCTTGGCTGTCATCTCGGTGTAGTTCCAGGTCTCCATCCAGTAAGCGAAGTTCTCAGGAGAACCACCGCTACCCCAGCCATAACCGACACCGCCGTTACCATACTTCTCGTCCTCATCGTGATCAGCATAGAGCATGATCTCAGAGTTGCGGTCGTTGGTAGCTACGTTAACATCATAGAAAGTGGGCTGCAGTCCATAAGGTCCAGGATTATCGATGGCTGCCTTGGCCATGTCGTAAGCCTTCTTGAAATAGGTCTGAGCCTCACCGGCATTACGGCTGCACTCAGGATAGGTAGGAATATTGTTGGGATTCTCCAACCACCAAGCATATGTCAGATAAGCCTTTGCAAGGTACAGACGAGCCACGTTCTTAGTGACAGTACCTGTCATACGAGGATTCTCAGGCAGATCGGCCAGAGCCTTCTCCAGATCGCTGAAGATGGCTGCATAAACCTCAGGAACAGTATTACGTACAGAAGTACGAACGGTAGAGGTGTTGAACTTCAGCTCACCGGCACCCAGATCGAGGGGCACGCCACCGTAAGTCTGCACCAACAGGAAGTAGTCGAAGCCACGGAAGAAATAAGCCTCAGCGAGCAGGGCGTCATCAATGCCAGCAGCTGCACCATTCTCAATAATACCGCTAGCCGTATTGATATTGGGGAATGCGGTGCCCCAGATAGAACCTGCGATAGAGTTATTAGGTGTCATGGAACCAACACCGGAGAGGTCGGCATCCTTGAAGTTACCATCAGCAGACTGTGCGTAGGTATATTCATCGGTACCAGTCTCCACGCTGTTCAGGAAATAACCGTTGCCATAGAAATAGCGCAGGTGGGCATAGAGCGATGTCAGACCGCCCTCAATACCCTTCTTCGTGGTGAAGAATGTCGGGTCGAACTGGCTGCGCGGCTGCTCGTCGAGCACATCGTTGCAGGACGTCATAGTTGTGGAGAGACCACAGCAAACCAAACCCGCAGCAAGAATATATTTGATACTTTTCGTTTTCATAACTATTGTTTTTTTATTATGCATTATGAATTATTAATTATGCATTAGAACGTCACGTTGATACCGAACAAGAAGTTGCGGGTAGCAGGCGTGTTGTAACCGACGATTGGCATTCTGTGCTTGCCTGTGTAACCGTCGATGGCAACAGCCGTATTCTGAGTGGCATAAGAGTTGGTCTCAGGATCAAGTCCGCTCTCATTGTTAAACGGAGAGAAGAGAACAAGCGGGTTCTGAATCGTTGCATAGAGGCGCAGACGGCTGATACCGAGATCCTTCACAGCCTTAAGGTTCTCGAAGTTGTAACCGAGAGTAATAGCACGGATCTTCAGATAACCGGCATCGAAGTAACCGAGGGTAGAACCATACTTGGGGTTATCACCGCTCTGAATACCACCGGGCTTCGGATACTTGGCACCTGTGTTCTCTGGTGTCCAGTAGTCAACATCCAGCTGTCCGCGACGACCTGTCAACATATTCAGGTAACCGTTAGCAGAGTGGATGGCACTGATAAGCTTACCACCAATCTGGAAAGCACCGATTACTGTGAGGTCGAAGCCCTTATAGCCTACAGTCGTATTGAAACCACCAATGAGGTCGGGCTCCATACTCATGATCTGACGATCCTCAGCACCAATCTGTCGAGTTGGCATACCATTGGCATCATAATCACCGGTGTACTTCACCTTAATCATACCCAGGTTACCGCCTGGCTCCAGAATTTCGAGGTTGGTCTTGCCATCAGGACCTGTAACAATGTCGCTCTCGTTCCAAAGACCTTCATACTCATAGTCATAGATGACATCAATAGGATGACCCACGAACCAACGGTTAGCCTCATCTCTCTCCGGCTCCTTTGTGCCGTCGGGCTTAACCACGTCAGCACCCGTCAGCTTGGTCAGCTTGTTGCGGTTTGCATACAGGTTGATACCAGCTTCCCAGTTCCAACCATTCTTGTTGTCAATGATGATTCCGTTCAACGTCAGCTCGAAACCTTTGTTCTCAGTGTTACCAATGTTACCCGTGTAGCTGCTTACACCAGAGGTAGAAGGCAGTGAAACATCGAGCAGGATGTCCTTGGTCTTCTGAGTATAGTACTCGAATGATCCTGACAGACGGCCATTGAACAGAGAGAAGTCAAGACCGAAGTTCCAAGTCTTGGAATACTCCCATCCCAGTTCGGGGTTAGGCAATGCATTCACATAGTAACCAGCCATGTAATTGGTTCCATTACCGAAGTTATAGTTACGGATAGCCAGACCACCAAGGGTAGAATAAGGATTGATACTCTGGTTAGAGGTCTCACCATAACCTACGCGCAGCTTCAGGTTGTCAATCCAAGTCAGATTCTCCATGAAACTCTCACGGGCGATGTTCCAACCAGCGCTGACAGCGGGATATGTGTGCCACTGGTGACCCTTTGCCAGACGTGAAGAAGCGTCGGAACGAAGAGCAACAGAAAGCATA
Organism: Prevotella sp.; assembly: GCA_016283605.1. Taxonomy (GTDB): domain Bacteria; phylum Bacteroidota; class Bacteroidia; order Bacteroidales; family Bacteroidaceae; genus Prevotella. Next base: position 1,898 of record JAEENF010000247.1, on the reverse strand, counting down.
TACTTATTATCATAAGAGTACATCACACGACCCATCCAAGACATCAGACCGCTCTGCCAGTAGTTATAGTTGTTGAGGTTAACCTGGCCTGTAGCCTTGTCGAGTGCATAATACTGGAAGAAGTCAGCAGGAATTTCCTGTGCTGAGGCACCAGTAGACTCGTAAGTGGTCTGCTCGGCAGAATACATGCCAACAACGTTGATGTTGTGCTTCTCAGCGAAGGTACGATCGAAGGTAATCAGGTTCTCTACAGCCCAGTTACGCGTCTGGTTCTCAGAGATGCCGCCGCCATTAACGGCATTGGCATCCTTATTATTAACACCTGTACCGGTAAAGTTACCACCCTTTGAGCTGCGGAAGTTCAGACCGATGTTGATACGATAGCTCAGACCCTCGACCCATGGGCATTTCACCTCACCGAAGAGGGTGTTATATGAACCGATACCCTTGGTTTCGTTGAGCCATACATCCTTGTCGCGCTTTACGGTCTCCTTGGTTACTACGCTCTGATCGTCAGCAGGCAGTGAGATGTAGCGCTTCAGATTTCCGTTCTCATCATACGGACTTGCCAACGGGCTCTTACTCAGAACACCATACATGTCGTTCACACCCTCTGTCTTATTATAGCTATTATTGGTATTCAGACCGAAACGGAACCATTCACCAACCTTTTGGTCGAAGTTACCACGAACAGAGATACGGTTATACTGCTCAGTGGGAACCACCGATTCATCGTGATAATAACCAGCACCGAAGCTATAACTACCGCCGTTGGTACCACCAGCGACACTCACGTCGTGATTATGACCAACACCTGTCTGGTAGTACAGATCCTGCCAGTCTGTATTTGTATTCTCATTCTCATCAAGAGAGTTCTGATAGAGTCCTGCTGCCTGACGGAACTTCGAGAAGGTAGGACCGTCCATCATCGGATACTTCTTGAAAATCTTCTTGAAACTGACATAACCATTATAGGTTACCTTGGCTGGAGCACCTTGACTACCCTTAACGGTAGTGATGATAATGACACCATTAGCACCACGAGAACCGTAGATAGCGGTAGCAGAGGCATCCTTCAAAATATCCATCGACTTGATATCGGCGGGGTTGATGTCCGACAGATTACCCATGAAGGGGATACCGTCGAGCACGATCAGCGGGTCGTTAGAGGCTGTCAGTGAGCGCTGACCACGGATACGGATCTGCATCTCGGCACCAGGCTTAGAAGAAGTCTGTGTCATCAGCACACCTGCTACTCGACCCTGCAGAGCCTGAGCTGCGTTGCTGGCTGCAATCTGATTCAGTTTCTCACCACCGATGTTGGCCACAGAACCCGTCACGGCCTCACGACGCTGGGTACCATAACCGATCACAACCACCTCGTTCACAAGGTGACCGTCTTCCTTAAGGTTTACAACTACATTGTCTCCGGCTTTGATTTCCTGGGACTCATAGCCCACATAAGAGATGACGAGCGTTGCGCCCGGCTTGACATTAAGAGAGAAGTTACCGTTGAAATCAGTAACAGTACCATTGTTGGTACCTTTCTCCATAACCGTGGCACCAATCAGCGGACCCTGAGAGTCTGCCACATGACCGGTTGCCTGCTTCGTTTGCTGTACGGAAGCCACTGATTCAGTAGCTGCCGAAGCCTGTTGTGCAGAGATCATGCCCATAAAGCATAATCCAACACACAAGGCTGTTTTCTTTGCTTTGAAACTCATACGTTTTTTGTTAGTTAAAAATAAGTTGTTTGATCAGAAATTCTGGCCGCAAAATTACTATCTTTTAACTAACAAGGCTTTCACGTATGTTTCGTTTCATTGTCTATTTGTATCTGACTGCATATTTTGCTCAATATAGTCAGAAGGCGAGACGCCAAACTGCTTTCTGAAGAC
>JAEENF010000246.1 GCA_016283605.1 Prevotella sp. | reverse complement strand
GAGCATCTTGCGGAGGGAGGCGGGAGAGATGACTTCGACATCGGGGCCAAAGGAGAGAAGCAGAGAGATGAGCTCTTTGTTGATCTTCACATTGATGGAGATCTTGGTGTAACCATCTTCCTCAGCGATGATGCGCTGCGAGAGGTGCAAGGGCTTGGTCTTGATATAGTTGAAACGATTGTTAGAAACTCGCAGTATCACATCCACAGGCTCGTAGCGCTCAGGAGCGGTGACGCCAATGATATCGTCGAAATAATGGTTGAAGTCTACTCCGGACTTTTTATAGGGCAACGCGATTTCCTCGAAGCTCTCAATACGGTCCAAGGCATAATGAGCCAAGGTGTCGTAGCCAATGGCCTGCGCAATGAGGTACCAACGGTCGTTGAACTGTTTGAGGTGGTAGGGATAGATGCGTTCGGTGAGCGTATCTTTGCCAAAGGGCTTGTAGGTAAGTTTCAGCACGCGCTTGGTCATGATGGCCTGCAATAGCTTGCTGAAATGCATCAGACCCTCGAGATCGGGATTGCTCTGGAAGGATACCACTGAAGAGGTGTCTTCATCGAAGAGTCCCGCTCCTACCTGTATCAGCAGGGATCGCGCCCATTCGTACATGGGATCGCCCTCGAAATCTTCGAGCACGCGGATGGCATCCTGGATCTTATTGCGTTCCTTGTCATTCATCCGGAACAGAGGCAGGGTATAGGTGGTGTCGCTATAGCGGTAGAGTCGCTGGCGTCCGCGCTTCAGGTTTTCATTGAGCATTATACCGTAGTCTGCCTCCAGAGTGTTGATATCGTTCTGAATGGTGCGCTTGGAGACTTCTTGCTTGTCTGCCCTTATCAAAGCAGCATTGCACTCATCAACGAGATCGTCGATGGTGAATGCTCTGAACTGGTTTCTGAAACAGCGGTTCAGCACCTTGTATCGTAATAGGACTTGCTTATCTACAGGCATATTTATCTTAGGTTTTACAACTTAGGGGCAAAGATAGGACTTTTTTATCTAAAGTTCCAAATTATTTCAAAATTATTATCGGTTTTGGACAAGAATCAGGGTCTTAACCCCTGTTTTGTCCAACAAGTACACCCAGATGCCTGTCCAATGATTATTTTGGAAGAGAAACTAAAAATAAATTGTGAATTATTTGGAAGATAAGCGAAAAATGCCTATCTTTGCAACCAATAGGAGACCTCAGGTCTAAATTATGAACAACAAAATTTTGTATTTATGAAGAAGAAAGAGTTAATGTCAGTTAAACTTTTGTTTATTACTAAAGTTTTTCTTGTTTTGGTTTTTAGATTAAACAAATGTTTATTATCTTTGCAGCGTCAGGTCTACTCTAAATATGGAAAAAGCAACTAATCATATCAAAGACAAAAAAATCAGGGCATATTTCGAAGATGTCACTGAAGGAAGGAAGCCATCTGTAAAACTGACTGCAGAAGAGTTAGAGAAAGGTGTAATTGAATTTGACAAAGGCATGCGTAAGGTCATCGAAGAAGCCGATGAAATGATCTTCCGTGCCAAATTGGGAGATCTGCCAGAAGCCCTATCATTCAGCTATATTGCCAAGAAATATTTTGGAAAGTCACGTGGATGGCTTATGCAGAAGGTGAATGGAAACAGGGTGAATGGAAAGACTGCAATATTTACCGATGAGGAAAGACTTATGTTCCGCAAGGCCCTGCAGGATCTTAGTGAAAAGATGTCTGCAGTAGCCATGAGCATATAGACATGGATTCAGAAATTCAGCCTTAGTCACAGGAACAGGTACTTGGGTATACCCAGATGCCCTGTAACAGAGGGACGGTTCTTTTGTTATAACATAAGAACCGTCCCTGCGTATTACAAATAGGATATACAAATCGCCCTATTCCCCAACGCCCAAATAAGAACCGTCAGCAAGACGTTTGAGGAGTTCGATGAGCACTTGCCAGATATCTTCGATGGTGGAGAGTTCGACACGTTCGCTGGTTGAGTGAGGCTCGACGATGCGGGGGCCGATGCTGGCAATCTGAATGCCAGGATAGTGCTGCACGAAGAATCCAGCCTCGAGCACGAAGTGCATGGCCACCATCCGTGGGCGCCAGCCCAGCACATCCTGGAACGTGTCGGAGGTGAGCTGGAGGAATGCTGACTGCTGGTCTTCCTGCCAGGCAGGAGCCGACATCACAACTTCGGACTGGGCACCGCTATCCTTAAACGTCTTGGCAATAGCCTTGCTTAGTGCATCCATATCGTCATCGATGAAACTACGTGTGTGTGTAGAGACAAAAATGTATTCCTCTTCCGTCACGACACGCCCAATATTATTGGACGTTTCCACCGTGCCAGGCATCACCTCACTCATTCTCACTACCCCTTGAGGCACCTCACACAAGCAGGTCATCAGTGCTTGGAAAGTTCTTGGCGAGATAACGGTTTCTTGGGGTTCACAGGCTTCGATGAGACACTTCACATCAGGGTCTTGAGGGTGTTCATCATGCAACCAGTCGCTTGTCTGCTTAACATCAAGGATCAAGGCTTGAGATTCTGCCGATGGACATGCTATCACCATCTCGCCCTTTGAAGCAATTGAAGCATTGGCCTCACCTATATTGATCGTTGCCAAGCTGAAGTCATGTTTCTCCGAAAGAGACACTAAAACAGCTGCTGCTGCCTTAACGGCCGAACAACGTCCCTTGTTGATGTCAACGCCAGAGTGCCCACCCAATCCACCAACTATGCGGATGCGGTACCACTTCCTGTCTTCAGGGGCCGGCACACGCTCCAGTGGGATGCGATGGAACTGCAGGCAGGCACCAGCAGCACCCGTCGTGATGGTGTCATAGTCTTCCGAATCAAGGTTGATGACCTTGCGACCCTTCAGGAAGTCGCTGCTCAGCTGGGAGGCTCCAGACATGCCGTCCTCCTCATTGGTGGTCGTCATGACCTCCAGCGGACCATGTATAATCTCGTCGCTCTCCAGCACGGCAAGTGCCATCGACAGTCCGATGCCGTTGTCAGCACCCAGCGACGTGCCTCGTGCCTTCATCCAGCCATTCTCTATATAGGCATCGATAGGCGTGTTAAGCGGATCGCTCATGCCCACGCAAACCATATCCATGTGGTTGAGCAGTACGACAGGCTCTGCGCCCTCATAGCCCAGTGTGGCTGGCTTGCTGATGACGACGCAGTTCTCCTTGTCGCGCTTATAGGGCAGATTCAGCCGCTCAGCAAACCGGCATATATAGTCAGCAACTCGCTCTTCATGGTGCGAAGGGCGTGGAATCTGGTTCAGTTCCTTAAAAATCTGGAATACACGTTCTGTTGTAGTTTTCATATTACTTATTGTTTTTTCTTGCAAGTTTCTCGGCTTCACGGCGGGCGGGTTTACCGGTGGCTGTAAGGGGGATGTGAGAGACGTGGACGTATGCGCGGGGGTGGTGGTATTTGGGAAGAATACGTTCGCAGACCTCGCGGGCATCGTCGACGGGGCCTTCGGTAAGGAGGACGACGATCTCGCCGAATTTGGAGTCAGGACGCTTACTTATTAAATAAGGTACGCGAAGGTGAGGACGGAGCTGGCGCTCGAGTTCCTCAGCTTGGATCTTGAGACCGCCAGAGCAAATAGTGTTGTCGCGACGGCCGAGGATTCGGAATTGAGGAAACCTATCATTGGGGCCTGGCCCCAGCGATAGGTTGGCGATATCGTTGGTGATTAAGCGATCGGGGCAAACTTCGGGGGCATCTATGATGAGGGTGGAGTCGTCAGAGAGAGAGACGGTGACGGAAGGGAAGGGTGTGTACCAATCGGAGGCATCGGGGCCGGAGAGACGACGAAGGGCGATATGGGAGAGGGTCTCGGTCATGCCGTAGGTGCTCCAGACGGCGTTGGAGAAGGTTTTCAATTCGGCAGCGAGAGCATCGTCGATGGCGCCTCCGCCAATGATCAGATGCTTTATTTGCTTCAGTCGCTCACGCTCCTCAGGGACTTGGAGGGAGTTGTAGACCTGCAAAGGGACCATAGCAGCGAAAGAAAGGGGAGTCTGGTCGTTGAGGGCAACACGCAATGGATGACCCGAAGGCTCAACGCAGACTAAACGTAATCCACGTTCGAGGGCGCGGACGACCATCATCTTGCCAGCGATGAAGTCGAGGGACATGCAGAGGAGGGCTGTGTCACCAGGCTGGAGACCAAGGAAATCGTTGGTGATGCGGGCAGAGGCGAGCATACGGGACTTTTCAACCAGCATGGGCTTGGGCGTGCCGGTAGAGCCGCTGGTCTGCACGTGGACATAAGGTGAGGGGTTATTCCACTCCTCGAGGAACTCATTTATAGACATAATAACGATTTAAAGACAGAGTAACAGAATAACATATTTTTATTAACAGATAATTTAGACATAAGAATATATATTTGTTAATCTGTTACTATGTCTTAATAAATACTCTGTCTTTTTGTATTTCTATAGGCATGGGGATGTTGTCGGTGAAGAGCTGGCCAGTGCCTAGCCCCTGGGGCATGGTGATGTGATCGCCATAGACAGAAGAGGCAAACTGGGCGATGGCATTGAGGCCGATGTTGCTCTCGAGGGCAGAGGTGATCCACGAACCGATACCCATATCGCGGGCGATATCAATCCACTCCCGACAACCGGACATACCGCCATGAAGGGAGGGTTTGAGGATGATGAATCGTGGTTTGATGATGTTGAGCATGTGACGCTTCATCTCAGGGTCATTGACACCGATGAGTTCTTCGTCGAGGGCGATGGGGAGTGGGGACTCGCGACAGAGGTCTGCCATGAAAGCCCACTGGCCCTGACGAATGGGTTGCTCGATGGAATGGATATTATACTGCGACAGCAGCTCAAGTTTATACAGTGCCTCGTCATAGGGGAAAGCGCCATTGGCATCCACACGGAGCTCCACCTCGTGGAAGGAGAAGCGATCTCTAATACGTTTGATGAGGTCGAGTTCCTGGTCAAAATCGATGGCGCCGATCTTGAGTTTGACGCAGCGGAAGCCTTTTGCCAGTTTCTCTTCGAGACGCTGGAGCATCTCTTCGTGGTTACCCATCCAGACGAGGCCGTTGATGGGGATACCGACCTCACCGCGAGAGAAGGCGGTATCAAACAGACGATCGCCATTCTGGAGATTCAGCAGGGCGGTTTCCAAACCGAAGAGCATGGAGGGGTAGTCGCGGAGAGCGTCGTAGTCGATTTCGCCAGACTGACAGAAATCCTCGCAGAATTTTTTCAATATAGAGGCGTACTCATCATCAGGGAGGGCATCGCAGCTCAAATCAGGCAATGGGGCGCACTCCCCTACTCCCGTTCGCTGACCATCCGACAGATGAACAAGCCAGATCTTGCGGGTGGTATAGACGCCACGAGAGGTTCCTGCTGGTTGTTTGAAATGGAGTATTTTCTCAGACAAAGTACATCTTAAAGACATAGTAACAGAATAACATATTTATAGTAACAAAACAAATTATTAACAGATTATTGAAACCTTTTGCGATAGATACGATACTTACGCTTAAACTGAAGTTCTTCTGAGCCAAAGTTAATCAAAAGGCCATCATCAATACCTGTTGCAGTCAGGTAATTTACCAATTGAATCTCATGGGCCATGTGTAATGACTGAACAGCCTTCAATTCCAGAATTAAAACATTTTCTACAACTATATCTGCTTTAAACTCACCAACCAAAACATTTTCGTAATAGACATTGATTGGTTTCTCTATCTCATAAGACAAACTTTGCTTCTTCAGTTCTACTAACATAGCATTCTTATATACAGACTCTAAGTAACCAGGTCCCAAATGTCTACGTATATTCTTAGCACACTCTATAACTGTTCTCACCAACATCTCAATATCCATATATCTGAATATTATGTTATTCTTTATGTGTTCAATATTTGTTATTCTGTTACTCTGTCTTAAAAAGAATACTCTGTCTTTACGGCAGTTTGGGGTACTTTTTGAAGTCGGGTTTGCGCTTCTCGAGGAAGGCCTTGCCACCTTCCTGGGCCTCGTCGAGGAAATAGTAGAGCATGGTGCAGTCGCCGGCGAGTTCCTGAATGCCAGCCTGACCATCGAGTTCGGCATTGAGGCCAGCCTTGATCATACGGAGGGCCAGAGGCGAACGTTCCATCATGATCTCTGCCCACTCGACACACTCGTCTTCGAGACGTTCGATGGGCACCACCTTGTTCACCATACCCATCTCCTCAGCCTCCTTCGCACTGTACTGACGGCAGAGGAACCAGATCTCACGGGCCTTCTTCTGACCCACGATACGGGCCAGATAAGAGGATCCGAAACCTGCATCGAAGGAGCCTACCTTAGGACCCGTCTGTCCGAAGATCGCATTCTCGGAGGCGATGGTGAGGTCGCAGACGAGGTGGAGCACATGTCCACCACCGATGGCATAGCCATTGACCATCGCAATGACGGGTTTGGGCAGACGACGAATCTGCATCTGCACATCGAGGACACTCAGGCGAGGCACGCCCTCTTCATCGACATAGCCACCACGACCCTTAACGTGCATATCACCGCCAGAGCAGAAGGCGTGCTTGACATCAGCGAGCGTCTTACCCTCAGGCACTTCAGACATGGCACCTGTGAGCAATACCACAGAGATGTCCTGCATCTCACGGCACATGGCAAAGGCCTGGGAGAGTTCCCAGGTGGTCTTTGGGGTGAAAGCATTGCGATACTGCGGACGGTTGATGGTGATCTTGGCGATGCCATTATATTCCTCGAAGATAATCTCTTCGAACTTGCGGATTTCTTTCCAATCTCTCATATTTTCAGTGTTTTATAATAATCCTTGTATACGCGCTCATCCTCAGCAGGGTCAGTGAAAACCTCGAGGAGGACGGGACGCGAGCTATTTATATTTAATAAGGTGGAGACACCCTGTTTGAGCTGCTCCATATTCTCGGCCTTGAGATAGACGATGTCGTTCTGCTGGCAGATGCCCTCGGCAGAGGTGTGATGCTCGGCAGCGACATATTTATCACGGGCAGGACTCTGTTCCAGACCTCTCAGCAGATTGAAGATACCACCCTTGCCATTGTTGAGCAGAAGGATGCGGAAGTTGCCTTGCAGGTTCTGATTCCATAGCGCGTTCTGGTCATAGAAGAAACTCAGATCGCCAATGACACAGAAAACAGTCTCCTCACTCACCACAGAAAAGCCAGCGGCGGTGGAGAGGGAGCCCTCGATGCCATTGACACCACGATTGCAATAGACACTATGCTGAGCGAAGATGTTCGCCAAACGGATGGCGGTGCTATTGGCATAGTGAACATTGACCATTGACCATTGAACATTGAACATTAATTGCGCTTCGAAGCATTTGACAGCGGCCATTTGGGAATAGGGAGGTTGATAGGCAGCTGCGTGAGCACGAACTTTTGACAGCAGGGTTTCCCATTTCTGAATGAAAGGATGGGGCTGTTGTTCGAGGAGGAAGCGGATCTGATCTTCCACCACAGCAGCATCGCCCTGAATAACGCGCGTCAGGTTCATGAAGGTATCAGTCACCTCACCCGTAGCATTAACCACCCACGTCTCCTTGGCCTTTCGAAGGAATCGCTTCAAACGTTTGCTGACGATAGAGCCTCCGATGTACAGCACCAGGTCGGGCACATAACTCTCGTCATCGCCAATAAGACAGACGGCCTCATCGTAACCTGGGTTCATGGGTTGTCCTGCAATGAGCAAAGGACGTTCCGACTGCATGAACATGCGGCAGACATGACTCAGCGTCTGATTGGTGATGTCGGCAGGCAGCAGTTCTATCTTCCGTTCCACAGGGAGTTCAGCAACGTTGTAGTCGAAGAGGGGTTCGGAGATGGGGACATTGATATGCACAGGGGCATGCTTTTCGAGGAGAGCTTCGTTGACCAAGCGATTGCAATACCAGCGCGTTTCTGCATCGTGAGGTTCAGGCAGAGACACAGCCTTGCTGACGAATCGTCCGAGGGCATCGGACTGTGGGAGCGTCTGACCATCGAGTTGGTCTATCCAAGCCTGAGGACGGTCTGCTGAGATGACAATCAGGGGAATATGCTGATAATACGCCTCTGCAACGGCTGGAGCGAGATTGAGCAATGCCGTGCCAGAAGTGACACAGACGACGACAGGCTGTTTCAGACACTGACTCATACCCAAGGCATAAAAGCCTGCACTGCGTTCGTCAGTGACAGGATAACACGTGATATCTGGACATTCATTTAGGTTATGCACTATGGGTGAATTCCTACTGCCAGGACAACATACGGCATGCTTCACACCATGCGCCACCAACAGCGCCGTCAGTATATTTACATTCTCTTTACTACTGTACATATAATAATCTCCGCATCGTTTCCATTTTTGCCTCTGTCTCTGTCCACTCCTGCTCCTCGGTACTGTCTTTCAACAATCCTCCGCCAGCATAGAGATGGCAGACGTTACGCTCGATGTTCATGCATCGCAGCGAGACATAGAGGTGAGTCTGCTGTCCCAAGGGTCCCATAAAACCACTATAATACCGACGTGGGCTATGTTCGTTCCTGGTGATAAACTGGAAGGCCTCACGTTTGGGAAGTCCACACACGGCAGGTGTGGGATGGAGTGTCTGCAACAAGTCACCGATATGATCCTGGTTCTCGAGTTTAAAGGTGAAGTCGCTCCTCAAGTGCACCAGATTAGCCGCTCTCACCGTACGAGGACCTTCCTCTCGGAAATCACCGGTAAACTGTTCCAAGCATTCAGTGATGTAGGTGGCGACAATGCGCTGCTCCTGAATATTCTTGGTACTCCATCGCAGGGTCTCACCTTCACCATTAAGTTGGTCTCCCTCCAGTTTCATGGTGCCTGCCAGGGCGATGGTGCGCCAGTCCTGACCTTCTCCATCGAGTAAGATCTCTGGCGTAGCCGTCAACCAACAGCCACTCTTCTCCGTTTGCACCAGGGCGATAAACATACGGGGATACAGCGCACAAGCCCTATAGAATAATTCCATGGGTTCCACCTTCTTCCCAATCTTCTCATCGGCACAACGGGCAAGGACGATCTTGCGGAACATTCCAAGTTCGAGTTGGGAATGATAATTGGCAAAGTCGATGGCGTAGGTTGGGTCTGGGGATGTTGGGTCTAGGGAAGGTTCTCTGACACACACGTCCCCTGATCCACACGCCACACGCTTCGATTCACCTTGAATCAACAATATCGGCTGATTCTCCTTCACCTCAAAAGGGGCGATGACGAATCCGCTTTTCCCATTCAGTTCCGTGCAGGAGAAACACTCCACAGGCTCACCTTCAGTCTGCTGGATCAACGTCGCATGGTCCTCATGCGGCAAACGGTAGATGGCGTATGCGGACATTATTTCTTCTGTTTGATGATATAGTTCGTCACTCGCACATTCGAGATCAGGTCACCAGAGGTATCCTTGATATCCACGTTCCATACGTGCAGTGTGGTGCCCTGATGAAGCATCTTGGCAAAAGCCGTCACAGTATCCCCCTCAGCGACCGCCTTCACATGACTCCCACTCACCTCAATGCCCACACAGGCACATCCAGGACAAAGCGCAGAAGAGCCTACGCCTGCCACATTCTCCGCCAGAGCCAGTGATGCACCTCCGCTTAGAAAACCAAAAGGCTGACGATTACGCTCGTCAACCTTCATACGTGCCATACAAGTATCGTCCTCAGGCGTGGATATGAACTCCATGCCGAGGGCGGTACTCAGGTTGGGTTTCTCGTTGATAATCCGGTTTATTATCTCTACGTCCACAACTATTCACTATTAACTATTCACTATTCACTTAAATAGTGAGTACTCAGGAACCTCCCAGGCCAGAGCGCTGGCACCCAGAGTGTCTCGTTCACGCTCCTCCAACTTCGACAGAAGGAGTTTCACCTTACCCCGCAGATTCGTGAAGACATTTTCTTCAAATGCCTCATAGGCCGGATCCATCAACCATTTTCCTGCACGCGAGATACCACCCGTCAGGATGATGGCCTCAGGATTAATCAGTGAAGCATAGTTCGCCAGACCTATACCCAGTTTCTGGCCTACACGACGGAAGACCTCAATAGCCAACTCATCGCCCTTTTCACAGCATTCTGTAATCTTCTTCGGAGACAAGTCCTGAATATCCCGCATCAGTGACGGTTTGTCGCTCTCCTCCAGAATTTCCCGTGCCGTCTTGATGACACCTTTAGCCGCTGTATAAGCCTCCAGACAGCCATGCTTTCCGCAGCCACACTCACGACCACCGGGCTCTACACACGTATGTCCCAGTTCACCGGCATAGCCCGAAAAACCCTTGTGTTCATTACCATTAGAGAAGAAACAGCTACCCAGTCCTGAACCCAGGTGAACGACGATGAAGTTCGTCATACCATGTGCACTACCGTAGGCATATTCTCCCAAGGCAGCGATATGGGCATCATTGGCCAGTCCTACAGCCAGTCCGATACGGTCACGCAGCATCGCTGCCAGAGGGACGATACCCTTCCACGGCAGATTCGCCGCATTCTCGATACAGCCAGAGATGCAACTGGCACTCGGTGCACTGATACCGATAGAACGGATGGTCTCATAGCCACCGTTTTCTTCAACCAGTGTAACGATTCCCTCACTCAGGGCTGTGATATATTTATTCACATCAGGATAATCGGTTGTTGCAAAAGAATCCTCTGCAATGATGTTTCCTCGTACATCGACGATAGCAAACGTCGTACAGTCCACACTGATATCGACACCTACGACCCTCGTCTTGAGATTATACTCTACCATTTCCAGTTCTTGTGTTGTTATTTAAATAATGAATATTCCTTGACGTCCCAAGCAAGAGCGCTTGCACCCAGTACGTCGCGTTCACCTTCCTTCAGGATGGATACCAGCAAGCGCGTCTCTCCCTGGATATTATGGAACACATGTTCATCAAACGACTTTCTCAACGGCCTCACCAACCATTTGCCTGCCTGCACTATATCACCTGTGAGGATGATGGCCTCAGGATTCAGGATAGAGGCATAGTTGGCCAGTCCTATTCCGAGCATGAAACCCACACGACGGAAGGCCTCAATGGCTACAGCGTCTCCCTGGTCACAATAATAGATCACCGTCTGTAGACTCAGATTCTTCATGTCCCTCAACGCCGACGGTTGACCTTCAGCCAACAGTTCCTCTACCGTCTTGATAAGACCTTTGTCAGAACAATAAGTCTCCAGACAACCTTTTCTTCCACAACCGCACTGTCGTCCGTTGACTTCCACACAGGAATGTCCGAACTCTCCCGCAAAGCCGTTTACGCCCAGATGAGGCTTACCATCCATGAAGATACAACTGCCGAGTCCTCCATGACTGATGGAGACCACGACAAAATCCTTCAGGCCATGGGCACTGCCGAAGGTCTTCTCACCCAAAGCCGTGATATGCGCATCATTGGCGAGAGCCACTGCCAGTCCCAGACGGTCACGCAACATGGCTGCCAAGGGGATAACACCTTTCCAAGGCATATTAGCCGCATTCTCGATACAGCCTGTCAGGAAATTCGCACTTGGAGCACTCAAACCCACAGACCGGACTTTGTCGTATCCGCCGTTTTCCTCGACAAGCATGATGATTTTTTCACTCAGTGCACTGACAAAATCAGAAATGTCAGGATAGTCCATAGTCATAAAATAGTCCATCGCGATAATCTCGCCACGGATATCCACCAAGGCATAGGTGGTTTTTGCTTCACGGATATCTACACCAACAACTCGAGTTTTTATCTGATCAATTTCTTCCATACTGTATTGTTTTATGATTCAATAAACAGAGAATACTCTTTTACTTCCCAAGCCAGCACGCTTGCACCGAGTATATTACGTTCACTTTCTTCCAAATCAGACGTCAGGAACTTCACCTTACCCTTAATATTATGGAACACGTGTTCATCGAAAGCTTCCTTAGCCGGTTCCATCAACCATTTCCCTGCCCTGATGATACCACCTGTAAAGATAATGGCCTCAGGATTAATGATAGAGGCATAGTTGGCCAGTCCGAGACCTAGAGCCTCACCGGTACGACGGAATGTCTCAATCGCCATGGCGTCGCCCTCTTCACACAACTGAGAGATAACCCTTGGCGTCAGTTTCTCGACACGACGCATCTTCGAAGGCTCACCCGACTCCGTCATCACCTCACGGGCTGTACGAATAATACCTTTAGTCGCTGTGTACGCCTCCAGACAGCCTTTATTTCCACAACCACAGAGACGGCCATCATGATGAACACACGTATGTCCAATCTCACCGGCATAGCCATCAGATCCGAGTTTGACACCTCCGTCTGTAAAGATACAACTTCCCAGACCAGAACCCAGT
>JAEENF010000245.1 GCA_016283605.1 Prevotella sp. | reverse complement strand
CAGCTATCCAGGCTTCGATCCTGAAGTCAGTTCGTATGCCCGTAACAGCAGCTACTCTGGTCTGACGCCAGGTATCGACTTCTCTTCTTATCCGAAGAGCCGTGCATTTACGTTTGGATTGAACGTGACACTGTGATCCACCATTAACAATAAACAATTGAAAGTATATGAAACTTAAGAATAAATATATAGCAATTGCAGCTCTTGGGATGATGGGACTGACATCGTGTAATGACACGCTGAACGTCGAATCGCCATCACAGATGGACCAGACGCTGGTCTACAGTTCCACGGAGTTTGCGACCAACGCCATCAACGGCGTATATGTGCTGTTCTGTGAAGACCCCTACACCTCCCGTATGTGTGGTGTGTGGATGCAGAATACAGACGTAGAGGCAATGAGTGTACAGGAAGCCGTTGCCACCAACCACCGTCAGGCGGTATGGCCCTTGCAGGGTGCAGGTAATGTAGGCTGGAGTGACGTCAAGAAGGTCTGGGATAACAACCTGCAGGCCATCGAGCGTGCCAACCAGGTACGTGCAGGTATCGACGCCAGCAGCATCGCCAATTCCGACGAGATGCAGCAGATCAAAGGTGAGGCTACCTGTCTGAAGGCTTACCGTTACTACCTGATGTGTAACTTCTTCGGTGACGTGCCTTATTATGATGAAGCTGCCAAATGGGGTGACGAGATTGACAAACCCCGTACGGATAAGAACGTCATCTACAGTAAGGTGCTTCAGCAGCTCGTAGACATTGAGCCCAACATGAAATGGAGTGATGTCTGCACAGGCGGTATCGAACGCATGAACCGTGACTTCGCCATTGGTCTTATTGCCCGTCTGGCCCTCTTCCGTGCCGGCTATGGTATGACCAAGGAAGGCACCATGAAACGTGCTGACGACTATCTGAATGTCACTGCCGACTCTCTGACAGTGACCTATAAGGACGTCAATGGCGCACAGAAAACGGCTCAGACCTATCAGCAGTATTATCAGATGGCAAAGGACTACTGTGAGAAGCTGATCCAGCTGAAGCCCCGTAGCCTCTATGCCAACTTCGAGCAATCGTTTATCAACGAGATGAACTACACCTATGACACTAATGCCGAGGTGCTCTACGAAGTGGCCTTCGTCCAGAACTACGGTGGTGACATCGGCTGGAGTTTCGGAGTTCCCAATACAGGTTCCAATGCCAAGGGTAACACCACAGCACAGGTAGCCATCACACCGACCTACTACATGTCGTTTGCTGACAATGACAGCCGTCGTGATATCTGCTGTGCTAAATACGGACACACCAACGACACCGTCTACGCCGCAGCATCCACGGCCATCCACGCCGGCAAATGGGATCGCTCACGCGCTGCTAAGGAGTTAGGTTCCGGTTCTTCGAAGGGTACGGGTATCAACTATCCGTTGATGCGTTACTCTGATGTCCTGCTGATGCTGGCAGAGGCAGAGAACGAGTTGAACGGTCCTACTGCCATCGCCAAGGAGGCTCTGACAAAGGTTCGTGCCCGTGCTTTCGCCAACAGTCCTACCTATAATGACGACGTGACGGCATACGTCAACGCCCTGAACTCAAAAGAGGACTTCTTCAACGCCATCGTTGACGAGCGTGCATGGGAGTTCGGCAGTGAGGCACTGCGTAAGTTCGACCTGGTACGTTGGAATCTCTATGCCAAGAAGATTGAGGAGGCCATGTACACCGCACTTTGCTGGGGTATTGCCTGCAATGATGACCTGATGAATGACGAGAGCGTTCTGGAGAAATACCCGGAGGCCGTCAACTATACCACATGGGCGAATAAGCTTTGGTACGCAAAGAAAGGTAAGAACAACCTGAAGAGCGATATCAAGTGGTATAACGAGAAGTACAGGATTGCAGAAGATGATGCTACGATGACTGCTGCCGGATGGCAGTCCGTCAACTGGGGTTCGAACATGCTGAAGCGTACACGTACCTACATCTATAACGGCAAAGACTATGGCACTGCAGCTCCTGCCAAGGTGACTAACGAAGACGGAACTGTGACCTATACCTTAGGTACAGCTCCTAACACGACTACTGTTACCGTTGCAGCAGGCGAGCTTCCTGGCATCACCCGCAAGGATGTGTATGCAGCCAGCGACTATTTCACACGTCTTTATCGCGGTTACTCCAATGGCGCACTGAAAGGAGACGGTGTCGTACCCTATCTGCTTCCGATTACCACAGAGACCATCTCTGCCAGCTCGGTATTGAACAACGACGGTTATCACATCCTGGATGCCAATATGGAGAAAGGTGTGAACGTGGAGGTTGCAACAATTCTTAAAGAAGATTATAAATAATTGAAGACCAATATGAAAAAGATATTTAAGACCTTGTTATTGTTATCTACAGTAACAGCAGGAACGGGGATATTCATCAGTTGTAGCGACGATGACAACCTGACCAAGGCCGATGCGCTGTTCCGTCCTATCATCAATGCTTCCGACAACATTGAGACCGGTCTGGATGCCAACAACGTGCCTTATATGGTCATCACATGGGATAACTACACCGATGCAGACCAGTATACGGTAAAGGTAGAGCCTGTTGATGCCAGCGTCAGTCCCAAGGAGATTACAACCAGCGAACTAACCTGCAGATTCGACAATCTGGAGTACGACAAGGAGTACTTTGTCTATATCAGTTCTGCTAACACCAAGAGCGGACTGTCATCAAAGCCCTACTCGCTGACGACGACAACCCCCGACTTCCCAACCAAGCTGACGACACCCGCATCTACAGACCTGATTGATACACAGGCACGCATCAAATGGGGCAATGTCGACTATACTCAGCTCAAGGTTTATAAGGACAGTAATGACTCACTGGTGGCTGACACCGTGCTCACAGAGAGCATCCTCGCTGCCAAGGAGATTATCTTCAAAGGGCTTACCCAAAAGACATCCTACCGTGTAGAGGCTTATCTGAATGGCGCATACCAAGGTAAGAAGCGCTTCACGACAGCTGCCGCAGAGAAGTATGACGGTGTAGTCATCGACCTGCGTGGGAACGCTGACGGAGCTTCATACATCACTACCGATCAGTTGGCTGCTGACGTCGCTGCCAATCCAGACCAGGATATTACCTACGTCTTGGAAGGTGGCACGACCTATAAGATCTCTGGTGGTACACAGATTCCTGGAACAACCAAGACCGTGAAGTTCGTGACGGGTCTGACACTCTCCGGCAATGCCATCTTCCGTTCTGGTGGCGGTATGGGTATCGTCAGCGGACAGGATGTGTATGGTATCGCCTACGAGAAGATCGACTTTATCAGCGACAAGGCCATGCCTGGTGGCGGCTACGAGGTAGAAACCAACCATGACCAGGGTTGGGGTGGACGTCAGGTGTTCAACATCAATGGTGTCGGTGCTACTATCACCAACCTCTCCTTCAAAAACTGTTCCATGACTGGTTACCGTGCTGTTGTCCGTAGTCAGAAGGACGGTGACAACATCAACAACATCGTACTTGAAGACTGTGTCATCAACGCTATTGGCGATCAAGGCGTGCTCACGACAACCAACAAGAAAGGCGACTGGAGAAACGTCACCATGAAGAACTGTACGGTCACGAATATCGTGATGCTCTGCGACTTCCGTTCCAGCGTCCAGACTATCAACTTCACGATAGAGAACTGTACGTTCTGCTATGCTCCGAAGGAAACAACGGCCAATGCCAACACCCCAATGTTCCGCATGGGAACAGGTAACGTAGCCCTCAAGGTCAAGAACACCCTCTTTGGCCCGACAATGAAGACCGAGAACTCTGAGGGAGGTGATATCTATCCCAACGAGGCCGGCACTGTCGGCTCTGTCTTCCTGAGTGGTACACTCGACAATCTCGATGTGGAGAACAGTTATAAGACCGACTTCACTTGGATAGACCTCAACACCACAGGTGAGGGTGATCCGAAAATCTATCCTTTGGAAGGTCTGGCAGACCTGCCCTTGAGTGAATCAACACTTTGGAGCAACCCCTCACAGGGTATCTTCACCATCATCGGTAAGGCCTCAGGCGTTGACTTCACCAAACTTGGTGATGCCCGTTGGAAATAAAAAACTAACGATATGAATAAAGGGTGGATGCAAATTTGTATCCACCCTTTTTATTTATTACCCATGGCAATGCTCTGCTGCATTTTTATTATCAGTGCCAGCCACCAGGGCCGCCACCGCCACCAGGACCGCTACCGCCGCCGGTGTAGGACGAGAGGTTAACAGAGGAGCCACCAGTGACGTTTGCGTCGGTATAGCCTGCACCGTCGAAGATCTTCGTGCCGCTGCTGACGGTAACACCGCTCTTCAATGTGGGCTGCGAAGCTCCGCTGACAACGAGTGTACTGCCTCCGCTGGATGGTGTCTGGAAGGCGAACGTCTCGCTGCCAACAGTCATCGCATACCAAGTATTCTTATTCCACGAACTGGTAGAGTAACAAGACTGCGTGAGACTCGAACCGCTCTCCAGTCCGCCAATGGCGATGATGGTGCCGCCAGTGACATAGAGTTTCTTCTGCTCCTCGCTGTTAGCATCGATAGCTACCTCAGGCGTCGTGGTGCCGATGGCATAGACCAGTCCACCCTTGATGTAGCAGTTGCCGTTGGCATCGATGCCATCGTTGCCAGTGGAACGGGCATAGACGTAGCCGCCGCTGATGGTCAGGTCACCGGCACCGCTGGTTCCCTTAGTCGCATCGTTGTACGACGAGTTGATGGCATCGTCCGAAGCGTTCACAGTCACCTGTCCGCCCGTAATGTTGATGTTGGTCTTACTCTCGATGCCCTCGCCGCCTGCACCTGTGGTAGTGACGCTGATGACGGCATTGTCGCTAATAGTGATGGCACCGTCGATTTTGATGCCCTTGGGCGACGACTTGTAGTCGCTGTCGTAGCGGTCGAGTTGCTGCGAACTGCTAATAGTTGATATTGTGCCGCTCGATGATGCCACAACGGCATTGCCGCTGGTCTTGATGGTCATAGTGCCGCCCTTAGCTGTCAGCGCTCCGTCAACGTTGATGCCCTTGCCGCCAGCGCCCGTGCTGGTCAGACTGAGCGTACCGCCGCTGATGGTCATATTGCCGTCGGCACTGAGGCAGCTCGATGCCTTGGTCTTCTTGTCGTCGCTGTCCCAAGCGCCACCGCCAGTAGTCTTCACAGTGATGGTGCCGTCGCTGATCTTCATATCGCCATCGGCCTTGATGCCCTTGGCGGCAGCAGCCGTCACAGTAACGTTCAGCGTACCGCCCTCCAGATAGATGTTGCCGCTGTCCTCATCCTCGTGGTCAGTGGTCTCGCCTGTTGAGGTGTCGCCGCCCAAATCACATTGGATGCCGTCGTCGCCCACGCCGCTGATGGTGACAGAACCGCTCTTCATCTGGAAGTACTCCTCACAACTGATGCCATCGCCGACAGCCTTGGTGATGTTCAGCGTCAGGTTCTTAACTGTTATGTAGTCGCCGCTCTTGATGGCGTGCTTCGTATTGCCCGCCACGTTCAGCGTGCCTTTGCCCTGCAGTTGCAGCTGTCCCTTGCTGTAGATGCAAGCCTTCTGACTGCCACCCGTGCCGTCGGTGAGCGTGCTCTCCGTACCCTCCTTGACGCTGAGCTGTATGCGCTTCTTGTTGGTGATGTTGATGGCCGCACCGCTGGGGTTGGTCATCGTCAGTCCTGCCAGCGATACCGTACACTTGTACGAGCCATCGAGTGTCAGCGAGCCGTCAGTGGTCGAACCGCTGAGCACGTAGGTGATCTCATCGCCGTCGATGGCGTCAGTGTTTGTCTGCGTGATGGTAACGTGTGCGCCGCTCACCTCTGCCGTGACGTAGTTGGAGACATTGTCGGCCATCGTCACCGTAGCCGTCGAGCCGTTATAAACGATGTTTACTGTGTTGGCTTTAACTGCTGACTCCTGACTCTTGACGACCAGCATATTCGTGATGTCGCTGATGGTGAACACGTCGTCAGCGACAGTCAGTGTGGTGCCTCCAGTAAATGTGGCAGGCTGATTGGCTGTTACCTGCGATGCCTGATACTCTTTCGTGCCGCTGCTGGTCGTAATCTTCAGCGTCTGTCCCCAGGCTGCTATCGCCAGCACGAGGGCAATAATGCTTAATAATGTGCGTCTCATCTAATTACGATTTTGTAAGTCTTGCTGGTCGTCTTTACAATATACACACCCTTTTTCATCTGCTCTTTAGTCACCTTATGGCCTTGCAGGTCGTAAAAAGTAGCGGAAGCAAATTCTTCACTATTCACTCTTAACTCTTCACTTATTCCCGTCGTCTCGCTCTGCGTCGAGAAGTACATCTTGCTCAGGTCGGCCAGCGCGAATGTCTGGCTACCAATAGTAAGCGTCGAATTATCTAGGTTAATCGTCACTGGCAACGACGATACATCCACTGAGGTCTTTGCCCCGTCTGTCGTCTCAAAGGTCAAGTAGGTGTATCCGTCGGCCTGCGCCGTCAGCGTTCCCACCATTAATGTTAGGAATAAAAATAACTTCTTCATATTTGCGTTACAGTTTGTTATGATTGTGCAAAGATAATGACAATCGGGATGTTGCCCAAATAATTTCAACGAACACCTAGATTCTTTCAATGAACGTCACGCCATTATAGTTTTTTTTCGTACCTTTGCACCCCGACATGAGTAAGGATACAAAGAAAAGAATACTCTTCGTCTGTCACGGGAACATCTGCCGAAGCCCGATGGCAGAGTTTGTGATGAAGGATTTGGTGAAGAAAGCGGGGCTGGAGAACAGTTTCATGATTGAGTCGGCTGCCACCTCGACAGAGGAGATAGGCAATAGCGTCTATCCCCCAGCCCGACGGAAACTGGCGGAACACGGTATTGGCTGTGCAGGTAAGACGGCACGGCAGATGACGCGCTCGGACTACGAACGCTACGACCTGCTGATAGGCATGGACTCGTGGAACATCCGTAACATGAGGAACATCTGCGGTGGCGACCCGGAAGGGAAGATCGTGATGCTGATGGACTTCACCAAGCGACCAGGCGACGTGGCAGACCCATGGTACACGGGAAACTTCGAGACCACTTGGCGCGATGTACTAGAGGGCTGCCAAGCCCTATTAGATCAGTTGGTTAAGTAATGGCGATACAGGTAACATACAGGCGGACAAGTCGATTATCTATGCGCATCGTAAAGAATGGTGATGTGCATGTGTCGGTTCCCATCGGAATGCCTCGCGAAAAGGTGATGACGTTCATTGATGAGCACCGTGAGTGGATTGACCATGCAAGGAAGAAGACTTACGAAAGACAGAAACGACGGGCAGAGTTCTTCAATAAACTGCCTTTGGTCACTCGCGCCCAAACCGACGAAGCATTGAGACGATTGAAAGCATTAGTAGAGCCGATGGTGGAAAAACATTCCAAAGAAATGGGTGTCCAGCCAAGCATCATCTATTACAAACCCACTATCTCGCGCTGGGGCCAGTGCAACATCAAAGACCGGAGCATCTGTATCTCTGCCTACGTTCTACTGTTACCGGAATGGTGTGTCGAACATGTAGTTGTTCACGAACTATGTCACCTCTTGGAACCAAGTCACAACGCCCGCTTCCATGCTCTCATGGACAAGTATTTCCCCAGCTGGCGAGAGGCTCGCAAGGAAACGCACAAGATATGCCGGATGGAAGAGAATAAAGAAGAGTAAACTGTAATTCACGCTTCTCGTCTTTGTTCATGAACTATACGACCTCCATACCGAACGGTGACAGAGTCAGTTTTGCTAAACGGAAGTGCATCTTTCCCCAAGAGATTCCAATCATTCTGCTTTTCCACCATACTCGTTATACGACACGTTTTCAGGCTTCCACTTATCCTTTGGTTTAGGCTGCTCTGCTGGATGACCTATGACGATAACGCATAGAGGTACGATGGTCTCTGGCAGCTTTAGCACCTTGGAAACCTCAGCTACACGGTCATCCATCGGATAACAGCCTGTCCATACAGCACCAAGGCCCAGAGCGTTGGCTGCCAGTAGAATATTCTCTGTAGCTGCCGAGCAGTCTTGAATCCAGAAAGCCTGAGCCGGTCCCTGCATAGCCTTGTCCAGATTACCACAAACAACAATGGCAACACCTGCCTGCTTGATTATGCCTCTACGACCAGCAAGTTCGGCCAACTTAGTCTTGTCTGTAACAGCTGCAAAATGCCATGGTTGCTTGTTGACGGCTGTAGGCGCAGCCATACCTGCACGGAGCATCGTCTCGATGTCGGCCTTCGAGATTGGCTCATTGGTGTACTGTCGGATGCTGGTGCGCGTCATGATGTTGTTAATAGCGACCTGAGCATCATTTTCTACTTTCTGTTGGGCTGAAACAGTCATTAAACCCATCATTGCCATAAGGCATAAAATAGTCTTCTTCATAATCGTTCACTTTTTAAGTATATGTAAGACAGAGTTGTTGTTTTCTCAAATTTTGAGGGCGAATGTACAAAATATATTCCAAACCTCCAAAATATTGCCCACTTTTCGGACATAATAATTGTTAACAGGACATTTTTATCTAAATTCTCTTAAAACCATCGCTAAAGTATATCATTTCTCCCCAATATATTGTAATTTTGCCCTCATTATAAACAAATGTTGATTTATGAAAAAAGTGATTTTATCATTGTTAGCCGTATGCTTTACGCTGACCATGAACGGCCAGACAGCACTGAAAAAGGTGTATAACGAGGACATCAACCCCATCGAGCAGATAAATCAAGCTATCGAGAAAGCCAAGTCTGAAGGAAAGTTCGTCATCTGTCAGGTGGGTGGCAATTGGTGCCCATGGTGCCTGAAGTTTGCAGATTTCGTCACGAAGGATACTACAATCAGTAAGGTCATAGCGGATAATTTTGAATTCATCCATGTAAATTACAGTCCTCGCAAGTCGCAGGGCGAAGAAAAACTGGCACAAGGCAAAGCCCTAATGAAACGGCTGAACAATGCCGGACGTTTTGGATACCCCGTGTTCGTGGTGCTCGACGAGGATGGAAAAATTCTCCATATTCAGGATTCAAGTTTCCTGGAGGAAGGTGAGGGATATAATCAGGAAAAAGTTCTTCGTTTCTTCAAGAACTGGACTCCAAAAGCTGTGAAGCAATGATACTGCCAGATATCCTCTTACCAGCCTAATACCCAATGACTGTCTGAGTAACGTCCGATGAGTTCGGCATCACGGATGGGATAAAGCTGACGCATCAAGGGATTTCTCTTGGACGTATCTATTGGATTACCCTCCGTATCCAGACTGTTGAACTCAAGGATAGTTGCCGTCTTAGCACTGTCATCAATCCTGCCCCAGCCGTAGGCGGGAACGTCTTCTAAAGTGCAGTTCAGCAGGACACATTCCGCATGAGGATAGTTCTTGCCTTTGTTGTCGGGCAGTCGGCCAAGTTCTGCATAGTCGCTGAGTCCCTTGAAATGACAGTCTACGAAAATGTTTCCATGATTCTCTTCCGTGTTACGAATCCACATGAAAGCACCATAGCTGGTGATGGTACAGTGGTTGAAGAACGATGGGCCACGCCCCAGTATCGTGTCACCGCCACCATCGATACGGCAGTTCATCCAATAACAACTGCCATTGGCCTGCAAGGCATCGCCATCGCCAATGATGTGAATGTTCTCGAAGTAGTTGCGTTCGCCGTTTACCAACAGTCCCTCTGCCTGACCCTTGCAATTGGTCTTGATAGTCAGATTGCGAAATATCAGGTCACTGCAATTATCGGCAGCAAAGGCGGCACGACGTGAAGGGAACGTACCACGAACCTCATTAGTCTTGATGTCTGCAGGGTGGGGATTGAACACCTCGTTGTTCCTATAGTGAATCACCACGCCATCGCGACTTTCGCCCTCGATGGTGACAAACCGCTTATTGCGGAAGTACACCAGTTCTTCGTAGTCACCATTCTTCACCAATATCTTGTAGCCTTCCTGTGCAGAAGCAATGGAGTCTGGTATAAAGTCCAACGCACCTTGAACCGTTGAGAAGTCGCCCATACCATCTGTCGATACCGTCAGCAAGCGCTGGCTAGCTTCGGGAGCTTTTTCTTTCGTGCGGAACGTCCATCCCTTTTTACCCTTAATACCATTGAAACCACTGATGACATCCTTATCGATAGTGACATAATACTCGTGACCATACTCCAGCATATTATGATGCGGATAGATAGTCACTTGCTTGCCTTGAGTGATGATGGGGTAGAAGTGAAAACCATCTGAAAAACCTCCGATGATGTCGAGCTGATAGCGCCCTGTGTCCCAGGCATTGGCACCAGACGGGGTGCCAGCCTTGGTGTTGCGGTTAGTGATATGTTGCGATTTGTAAATATAAGGTACAGGCGTGTATTGAGCAGCAGGATTCTTCGGCTGACTCTCAGTAGGTCCTGCAGGGATGCTCATATCCAGACGGTCTACTAGCCTTCCCGTTCTTTTGTCATACACAGACACGAACCCTTTCTGCCCGATAGTGACGTCATCGCTCATCGTCAGCACGAGATGAATGTCAATATTTACGTCCGTTGCCCCATTCTCAGGCTGCATCTTGACAACATTGTTTTGTGCTTGACAGTTATACAATGCGTTAACCAGTATGGTCAGTGCCATCAATACTCTTTTCATCTTCATAACGGTCTCTTACTCGTCCATCAGTTTGCGATAGCGGGCGCGTTTGGGTTCTTCTAAGCCAAGGCGCTGAGCCTTGTTGACCTCGTATTCGCTATAGTTGCCCTCGAAGTAGAACACCCTACCCTCGCCCTCGAACGCCAGTATATGCGTGCAGATACGATCCAAGAACCAGCGGTCGTGGCTAATGATAACAGCACAACCAGCAAAGGCCTCAAGACCCTCCTCGAGTGCACGTAACGTATTGACATCTATATCATTAGTAGGCTCATCTAAAAGTAAAACGTTGCCCTCTTGTTTCAAGGCAATGGCCAGATGCAGGCGGTTACGCTCACCACCTGACAATACTGCACACTTCTTCTCCTGATCAGCGCCACTGAAGTTGAATCGCGACAGATAAGCCCGAACGTTGACATCCTTACCACCCATGCGGATGGTCTCATTGCCACCGCTCACGACTTCATAGACGGACTTAGCGGGGTCGATATCCTTATGCTGCTGATCCACATAACTCAGTTTCACCGTTTCACCCACAGCAAACGAACCACCATCGGTCTGCTCCAACCCCATGATCAGACGGAATAACGTTGTTTTTCCAGCGCCATTTGGCCCTATCACACCCACGATACCATTAGGCGGCAACGTAAAGTTCAGATCGGTAAACAGCGGCTTCTCAGGATAGGATTTTGCCACATGTTCGGCCTCAATAACCTTATTACCCAGTCGTGGACCATTGGGTATAAATATCTCCAACTTTTCTTCCTTCTGCTTCTGCTCCTCATTCAGCATCATCTCGTACGAGTTCAGTCGGGCCTTACCTTTGGCGTGACGAGCTTTTGGTGCCATCCTCACCCACTCCAACTCGCGCTCCAACGTCTTTCTGCGCTTCGAGGCGGTCTTTTCCTCCTGGGCCAGTCGTTGCGATTTCTGTTCCAACCACGAAGAATAATTTCCCTTCCAGGGGATTCCCTCGCCACGATCCAATTCAAGAATCCACTCTGCCACATCATCAAGGAAATAACGGTCGTGGGTAACGGCAATCACCGTACCCTCGTATTGTTGCAGGTGCTGCTCGAGCCAATCGATTGATTCTGCATCTAGATGATTGGTAGGCTCGTCAAGCAACAATACATCCGGTTTTTGCAGCAACAGACGACACAATGCCACGCGACGGCGCTCACCACCCGAGAGGTTTTTCACGCTCCAATCACCGGGAGGACAATTCAATGCCGCCATCGCACGATCGAGTTTCGAATCCATATTCCATGCATCAGTCGAATCTATCACATCCTGCAGCTCAGCCTGACGCTGCATCAGCTTATCCATCTTGTCAGGATCCTCGTAGTATTCTGGCAGTCCGAACTTGACATTAATCTCGTCGTATTCGGCCAGTGCATCGTACACATGCTGCACACCTTCCATGACGTTTTCCTTCACCGTCTTCTCCTCGTTCAGCGGCGGATCCTGAGGCAGATAGCCCACCGTGTAGCCGGGACTCCACACTACATTGCCCTGATATTGCTGGTCCAGTCCGGCAATGATCTTCATCAGTGTAGATTTACCAGCGCCGTTCAGACCGATGATACCAATCTTGGCACCATAGAAAAAACTGAGATAAATGTTCTTGAGCACTTGTTTCTGGTTCTGCTGGATGGTCTTGCTCACTCCAACCATCGAGAAGATCACTTTCTTGTCGTCAACTGTTGCCATATCTTTTACATATTAATTATTGCAAAGTGTCAAAACCTATTGCATTCTCGGGAAGGGGAAGCCGCCACCGAAACCGCCTCCACCATAGCCGCCGAAACCGCCTACGAAGCCTCCGCCACCAAAGCCGCCAAACTGCGACTTGATTTCCTTAGGCACCTGAATACGAGGTTCCCAATCGGTATCAAAACGGCTGATATTCTTATCGAGGAAGGCCAGACGGTCAGCAAGCCATTGTTTGAGGATGGAGATTTCCTCGTCGTAGCTACTGACGCGGTAGGCAGCAAACATCGAGATGGGATCGAAACTGAAATTGCGCCCACCACTGAACATACCGAAGCCTCCCATCATCGGAGGACCCTGAGATGGTGCGTCCTGCTGCGGTCGGTTCTGGCTGACCAACAACTCAGGGAAGGTCTCGAAATGATGGTCTTTGGACTTCTGCAACAATTTTACCTGACTGTCGATAAACGCATTAAGATGCTTGGTGCTGAGAACCGTCTTTCGAAGTTCCTGATAGCGCACCTTGACAGCCTTCCTGAAGGCAGTATCCTGCAACAGCCGCTGCCAAATGGCGGGCGTGGGCTGGGTGTTACAGCCCTCGAAGCACCAGTCCTCCAACTGATTCGCATTACAGAAGTTGCAGTTGCCGTAAGCGAGGTTGTAGTCCCATACGGGTCCAGCCACCAACTTGCCACCTGTACCGTCCTCCTGCTGTTTCTCCTTGTAGAAATAGGCACTTCGCTTATAGCCGTCGGCATTCAGACTGAGTTCGGTGTGAATGAAATAGTCGACAAACGAGGCCACATCAATATAGCGGGCATAACCCTTCTGAGGATCAGCGAAGTCGGGACCCTGAATCACGCTCTCAACGGTGTCAATATAGTTCTGGATATAGGTCATCTGCTCGGGTTGCAGACTCTTTTTCTTGGGGTAGATGCACGACCAGGTAATCTGACTGGTCATGATGCCAGGACCGATGCCGGGCACCTTAGAGGGAAAGGTAGCATCGTCGTCGTTATAGGTATCGATGCGGAGGATATAGCCACCAGTAACATCGCAGCCAGTAACATCAGACTTCTTCATTTTGTTGATGTTGACGCGATCTGCTCCTCGCTTAATAGCTTCTGAAAGGATGTAGATACCGCAATACTCACCATTGAACACCAGTTCCACCATTTTGGTTCGCGGTGCCCAGTGGCCCATCTCACGCCACATTTGGAAGGCCATTGGGTCACGCAGCATAGAGACATCGTTGTAGGGGGCCAGTAGCACCCAGTCGCTGTGGGCGGGCATGCCCAGCAGGGCGACATCCTGTTCCTTGCCGTCGTCATCACGCAATTCAAGGGTGTACTTCTTCTGATTGAAACTCAGAGAGCTGTTGCCTCGCAACTTGATGCCAATGTTACCGTCGTAACCGTCGGTTTTCATGTGAGCCATCACTTTTTTCGTGGCGTTCAACTCGGTATTGGCAGTAATCGTGATAACAGGCAGTTTACCAGACTGCGCACAGGCATTCAACGTCACAACGAAGAATGCCAACAATAAAAAACGAAATGGTAAATAGTCTTTCGTTAAATTATTCTTTCTCATATTAGTCTTTCGTTAAATTATTCTTTCTCATATCTACTCCTTTGACGAACAGAAGAGAAAAAAGTTTATTTTTTATTCTACAAATATTTGTAAAATCAATCACTTTTTCGTAACTTTGCAGCAGAAACATCCCGAAGTAGCTGAGTATCAAACAAACTAAGTACAAAACAAATGAAAAAAGTATTATTAATCTATTTCTTCCTCGGAGGATGTCTTACAGGTATGAAGGCTCAGAATGCATCAACAGCCGTCGCAGCTCAGACATTGCCCTTTCAGAATCCCCAACTATCAGCTGACCAGCGTGCTGACGATCTGCTTACACGTCTGACGCTTGAGGAGAAGGTATCGCTGATGATGGACACCTCACCCGCCATCCCCCGTCTTGGCATCCCGCAGTTCCAATGGTGGAGCGAAGCCCTGCACGGTGTGGGGCGCAACAGCTATGCCACCGTCTTCCCCATCACGATGGCGATGGCAGCATCGTGGGACGACGCCCTACTCCATCAGGTATTTACAGCCGTCAGCGACGAGGCGCGTGTCAAGGCCCAGCAGGCCAAGCGCAGTGGCAATATCAAGCGCTACCAGGGTCTCTCGTTCTGGACACCGAATATCAATATTTTCCGTGATCCCCGTTGGGGTCGTGGTCAGGAAACCTATGGCGAAGATCCCTTCCTCACTTCGAAGATGGGGCTGGCAGTGGTGAGAGGGCTGCAAGGCTATACCTATGAGGGGAAACGTCTGGGGGAAAAATATCAGAAACTCCTGGCGTGCGCCAAGCACTTCGCCGTGCATAGCGGTCCAGAGTGGAACCGCCATACCTTCAATGTGGAGAATCTGCCCGAGCGCGATCTCTGGGAGACCTATCTCCCCGCCTTCAAGGCTCTGGTACAAGAGGGAGAGGTGGCAGAGGTCATGTGTGCCTACCAGCGCATTGACGGTCAGCCCTGTTGCTCGCAGACGCGCTACGAACAGCAGATCCTGCGCGATGAATGGGGATTCGACGGAATCATCACCAGCGACTGCGGTGCCATCCGCGACTTCCTGCCCCGTTGGCATAATACCGCCAAGGATGGTGCAGAGGCATCAGCACAGGCCGTGCTCGCAGGCACCGATGTGGAGTGTGGCTCCGAATACAAGAACCTGCCTGCTGCCGTCAAGCGCGGGGATATCAAGGAGACCGACCTTGACAAGAGTCTACGCCGTCTGCTGATTGCCCGTTTTGAACTCGGCGACTTTGACAGCGACGACCTGAACCCCTGGACCAAGATTCCCGAGAACGCGATTGCATCGAAAGAACATAAGACCCTCGCCCTCGAGATGGCACTTAAGAGCATCGTGCTCCTGAAGAACAACGGCATCCTCCCTCTTAAATCGTCAAATAGTCAAATCGTCGTCATGGGTCCCAATGCTGCAGACTCTGTGATGATGTGGGGCAACTACAGCGGCTTCCCCACCCAGACCATCACCGCCCTGCAGGGCATCACCCAAAAGGCGAAGACCATAGATGCCAATGCCCGTGTGCGCTATATCCAAGGCTGCGGACTGACCCGCAATGAAGCCTTCGAAAGCCGGCTCTCAGAACTGCGCGATCCTCTGGGCAACAAGGGCTTGCAGGCTACCTACTGGAATAACATCCAGATGGAGGGTACACCGGCTACCGTCACCCGCATCGAGGAACCGGTACGTCTGAATAATGGCGGTAATACGGTCTTTGCACCAGGCGTCAACCTGGAGCATTTCTCCGCCCGTTACGATGCGACGTTTATCCCCACCCGTGATGAGACTGTCAGCTTTGAGATCAGCGGCGACGACCGGTTCCGTCTGCTGATCAATGCCGACACAGTCATCAACCAATGGAGCGCACGCCAGCGTATCCACAGCGGAAAGAAGGAACTCGCGGTGAAGGCTGGCCAACACTACCGCATACAAATTGACTATATGAAGGAGGAAGGCTATGCTGCTCTCAACTTCGACATCCGCTGCAAGGTGAATCCTACGCCCGAGCAGCTGTTGGCACAGATCGGCGAGACCGAGACCGTGATCTTTGTGGGTGGTATCTCTCCCAGTTTGGAGGGTGAGGAGATGCGCGTGAGTGAGCCCGGTTTCAGAGGTGGTGACCGCGAGAGCATCGAACTGCCTCAGGCCCAGCGCGATATTCTCGCCTTGCTTCACAAGGCCGGCAAGAAAGTCGTCTTTGTGAACTGCTCAGGCTCGGCGATGGGACTGGTGCCAGAGCTGGAGTCGTGTGATGCCATCCTGCAATGGTGGTATGCGGGTGAACAAGGTGGTAAGGCCCTCGCTGAGGTGCTCTTTGGCGACAAGAATCCCAGCGGAAAGCTGCCCATCACCTTCTATAAGAGCGCTAACGACATGCCCGACTTCCTCGACTACACGATGAAGAACCGTACGTATCGCTATTTCCAGGGCGAGGCGCTTTTCCCCTTCGGCTATGGTCTGAGCTATACCAATTTCAGCATCAGCAAGCCCACTTATAGTAACAATAAGGTACGCGTGAATGTGAAGAATATCGGCACACGCGAAGGATTAGAGACCGTACAAGTCTATATTCGTCGCATTGCCGACACCAACGGACCACTGAAGTCTCTGCGCGCTTACAGTCAGGTGACGTTGATGCCCGGCGAGAGCAAGACCCTGAACATCCCCCTACCCCGCGAGTGTTTCGAGGGCTGGGATGAGAAGACTAATACCATACGCGTCGTCCCCGGAAAATACGAAGTGATGGTAGGCAACAGCAGCGCCGACAAAGATCTGAAGAAAATTGTGGTTAACATCAAGTAAACGACAAGACATATATAAACAACAACTGAGACAACTATGACAACATTTTTTATTGGTCTGCGACCGAACAGTTGTCAAAGCTGTCTCAGTTGTCGTTAAGAAGGACTACGCCTTGTCTTCTTTCTTAGCTGCTGGCTTCTTCTCTGCCTTAGGTTTGGCAGGAGCCTTTGGCTTAGCAGCCTCCAGTTTTTCAAGCTTTGCCTTCAGACGGGTAATCTCCTTGTCCTTCATCTCAATCTCGTCACCCTGATTCTTGATGGTGGTGAGCAGACCCTCGAGCTCGTCGTTGTCGATATCGAGCGGATAAAGAGCGTTTACTCTGTTGATAAAGTCACCGAGGATGTTCATGTAATTGGTGAAGGCATCAAATGGTCCGCTGTAGATACCACGATCCAATCCCACATTCGAGGGTTTGGTGGTCATGAAGCGGAAGTTATTGGAAGCCTGCAGATAATCCCAGTCCTGATTGATGCGCGGATCATTAGCGATACGCAGACGATCGGCCACGCTGTAGAGTTTGTTGAAAGCCTCGTGCTGCATGGCGTTACCCAACCAACAGCTGACGTCACGTTCCTCGTCAACCCACGAGAGGGTATCAGGCACGTCAATCTGCCCTACACTCTTACAAGCCTTACAGATCTCCGTCGGCGTCATAAAGGTAATGCCTTTCTCCTTGGCACAAGCGGGCAGTGCATGGATGAAGTCGAGGATGTTCGACGACAATGGTTGAGCGATACCCAAAGCCGAGAGTTCCATGAAGATATTGATAATCTGCTCCTCTTCCGGCAGACGGGCAATACGGTCAATGTAGGCATCAGCAAAGAGAGGATAGCCATCCCACTCAGAGTTGTTGAAGCGCAGGGAGATATCGTCAGACAGTTCAACATCACGAAGCAACAGCTTCAGGTTCGGAGCGATGTTACAGTTGTAGACATAGTGTGGACTCTTCCAGCCAAGTACGTGCTTGGCACCCTCGGTGAGCATACCCTTGAAGCCCATAGCGGCAATCTGTGCACCGATATCATCGCTATAGATGAGTGATGAGTTACGGGCAACGGTGGGTTTCTTACCGAAGAGCTCCTCGATCTTCGTAGCCTGTTTTTTCACATCGAGGGCGAAGGTCTCTTCGTTAGCCAATGATGACAGACCGTGACTATAGGGCTCAGCGAGGAACTCCACGCAACCCGTCTCATTCATCGCCTGCAGTTTCTCAATCACCTGAGGAGCATGATACTCTAACTGTTCAATACCTGTGCCCGACAGTGAGAAGGCCACTTTGAAATACTTGCCGTTCTCATTGATCATGTCGTGCAGTGTATTCAGTGCAGGCATATATGAGCGTTCGGCGATGTCGGTGATACTACGCTCGTTCTCGTAGTCATCATAGTAATAATGATCGGTACCGATGTCAAAGAAACGGTATCTCTTCAGATGAATAATCTGATGTATCTCGAAATATAAACAAATCGTTTTCATACAATTATGAATTATGAATTATTAATTATGAATTGAATTATTCTTCCCATCCCAAAGTTCTTCTGTAAAGGGTACGAATCCAGCGGCCCACCTTCTCCCAGGTAATCTGATCCACCTCACGCTTTCCTTCTTCTTTCAAATACTGGAAGAGCGATTCGTTGTGGCAGATGGAGTAGATGGCATCAGCCAGAGCGTGGATATCCCAATAGTCAACCTTGATACAATTATCGAGGATCTCTGCACATCCCGACTGTTTGGAAATGATCGAAGGTGTGCCGCACTGCATGGCCTCCAACGGTGAGATACCAAACGGTTCAGAGACAGAAGGCATCACATACACATCTGAGGCCTTCAGGCATTCATACACCTGTTTGCCGCGCATGAAGCCCGGGAAGTGGAAACGGTCGGCGATACCACGCTCGGCAGCGAGGTGGATCATCGCATCCATCATATCACCGGAACCTGCCATACAGAAGCGGACGTTTCGCGTACGATGGAGCACCATCGTAGCGGCCTCAACAAAGTACTCTGGTCCCTTCTGCATTGTGATACGTCCGAGGAAGGTGACAACCTTCTCCTTACCCGTATGGTCTGGACGGGGAATAGCCTGATATTCTTCAGGCAAAGGATAAACTGCATTATGCACCGTGAAGCACTTCCGTGGATCCTGATGATACTGGTTGATCACCGTCTGACGAGTCAGTTCGGATACACACATGATACAATCAGCCCAGTCCATACCGTTCTTTTCGATGCCATAAACCGTAGGATTCACTTTTCCGCGGGAACGGTCGAAATCGGTTGCATGAACATGGATACAGAGTGGTTTGCCACTGACCTGCTTAGCATGGATACCAGCAGGGAAGGTCAACCAGTCGTGAGCGTGAATGATATCAAACTCCTCTGCACGTGCCACCTGACCAGCGATAATGGAGTAGTTATTGATCTCTTCATGCAGATTACCAGGATAACCTCCTGCAAACTCCATCGCACCGAGATCATTCACATTCATATAATTAAAGTCTGCATAGATATGCTCACGCAACTTGAAATAGTAGTTGGGGTCCATGATGTTGCCCACGCGCTGCTTCACATAATCATAGTCGACATCACGATAAGCAATAGGCACGGCATTCATGGCCACGATACGACAGGCATGCTGACTCTCATCACCAAACGGATGAGGCAGACAGAGCACCGTCTCAATATCGCCCTGGGCTTTCAACCCTTCAGAGATACCATAATTCGCAGTGGCGAGTCCACCAAACACATGAGGAGGATACTCCCATCCAAACATTAATACTTTCATAGTCGTTCCTCCTTATTTTTGATATGAATACTTATCCATCAGCTTGAGTGTACGCAGGATCTCTGCCACATTCATCGCAAACGACATGGCACCACGACCGTGGAAGGGCGGGTTGCCGTCGAAGAGTTCAGAGATGGTGCCGATAGCATGGTAGTCCATTTCGTCCTCGTAGCCCACGAGCTGACGCTCGATGAACGAGAGACGGGAACGCTTGTAGAGTTTCAGACAAGCCTCCATGTAGAAGCCGCCAAGCCAAGGCCAGGCCGTTCCCTGATGGTAGGCATAGTCGCGCTGTGTCTGCGGACCCACGTAGATGGGGTTGTACCCCCCACTCTTCGGCGAGAGCGAGCGCAGGCCCTTCGGGGTGAGCAGCTCACGGGTGCAAATATCCACCACACTCTTCATCTGATCCTGAGAGAGGGGCGAATAGTCGAGGGCCACAGCGAAGATCATGTTCGGACGGACACTCCAGTCCATCATGTTACCATCGACATAGTCGAGCAGATAGCCATATTCATTAACGAAGGTTTCCACGAACGATGTCTTGGCGAGCTGGGCACGCTTCTCGAGAGCCTCAGCATCTTTGGCCTTGCCCTGCTCGGCCTTCATTGCAGCACAGAACTTCAGGGCATTGTACCACAGAGCGTTGAACTCAACGATATAACCCGAACGTGGCACCACCGGCTTACCATTGGCCGTAGAGTTCATCCAGGTAACAGCCTTGTCGCGGCCATTGGAATACAACAGGCCGTTCTCATCCAGGCGCAGATTGGGATGCTTGCCCTTGATGATAAAATCAACGATATCGCTGACAAGCTTGCCATATTTCTTAAAACCGGCATCAACGCCCACCTCTTTGACATACTGTTGAATAGCCCAGATAGCCCAAAGGGGTACGTCCGGCTGTTCTATCTCGTAGATCTTGCCAGAGATAGGTTTATCAGCCATAAACTCCCGAAGAGCCTTCTCTGCAGTCTTCATCACCATCTCGAAATAATCAACCTCACCGATGGAGAGTGTCAGTCCGGGCAGAGCGATGAATGTATCACGGGCACGGCACTTAAACCAGGGGTAACCGGCCAGCAGATAACGGTCGTCATTGGGCATGCGGTTGTGGAACTGATGGGCAGCACACACCAAGCAATGATAGAAGTTGTCGCGTGGTTTGCGGTCTTCCACCTCAGCGTCGAAGAGTTTCTTGAGCGACGATGACTTAATCTGCGACGTCGATCCCGAAAAGATGATGCTCTCGCCCTTCTTGATGGGCATCTCGAAATAGCCGGGCACGTAGAGATCCTCATTCGAGGCATAACCACGTTCTTGTTCCTTCGGATACTCGATGCCACGATACCAATCGGGTTGGAAGACAAACTCATTCTTCTTTGAGAACTGCATGTAGAGGTCTGGATAACCGGCATACATACAGGTCTTGATGCCACCGTCTACTTCATGATATTCACGACTAGCGGTCATGTTCTCATGTGTAAACTGGCGGACGCTACGAAATGCCAGGAACGGACGGAAGCGCAAGGTGGTAGCTGAATGAGCATCCACCAGCGTATAACGAATGAGGATACGGTCCTCATAATGCTGGAAGATAACCTCCTTCTTCAAGATCACACCACCCACACGATAGGTCGTCGTAGGTACACTGCTGGCATCAAACTCACGGATGTACTTGTGTCCGTTAGGACTGAAATTGTTGCCCTGATACTTGTGGAGTCCGAGGTTGAACTCAGCACCGTGCTGGATGACCGTACAGTCGAGCGATGACAGGAGCACATGGTTCTCGTCATCGAGTTCGGGTACAGGAACAACCAGCAGACCGTGGTACTTGCGCGTATTGCAGTCAACGAGTGTGGAACTGCTATAAGCGCCCGAACGGTTGGTTCTGAGTAATTCGCGACGGAGACTCTCTTGCAAGTTTGTCATCACGGCCTTTTCTAATCGTAAATAACTCATAGTTCCCTGTTAGGTTTTTATAATGTTTGTACTTTTTTTTGTAGTTTGAATTTCCAAAATTACACATTTTCCGACAAACGGCAAAGGAAAAGGGAATATTTAACAATTATTTAAGGCTATATCATCAAAAAACCTCTCAGAAGAGAGGCTTTTTTATGTTTAAGCAGGAATGAGGAAGTTGATGACTTCCTGTTCGACATCAACGCGGAAATCACCCTTAGGCGTCTTCATCAACCGTCCGTCGACACCCACCATCGCCTTCTTGGCATAGTCCACCTGCACTTCCGTCGTACGATAGGGATGCACGCTGCGGTGATTCAGGAATCGTCCTGTGATCAACAGCCAAAGTCCTTCTATCAGCTGCACCATCTCAGGGTGATAGACCACCGAGACATCAAGCATCCCATTATAAGGCACAGCATTCGGCGTCTGTCCGTAACCTGGTCCACTGCCGATGCAGATGGTCATTACCTTACGATCAATGACATCGTTATTGATCTTCAATTTCATCTTATATTCCATACGATGGAACAGCATCACGAAGAGCGACGTGATAAAAGATAAGGTACGCGAACCGAACAGACGACGCGTCTGACGACGCAGGTTCATGATATCGGCTGTCATACCGATGTTCAGGCAGTTCAAGAAATAACGATGGCATTTCTCTTCATTGGCGTTTGTATAGCGAATGCAACCGAGGTCTACTTTACGGACACGTCGTTTTATAAGCCAGTCGACGGTCTGTTCTACTTCGTCCTCGTCAAAATCCCAGAAACGGGCAAAGTCGTTCATCACGCCATTAGGAATCACACCTAAGGCAATCTCTTCGCGAACAGTCTTTTCCTCCATCATCAGACAATTTACCGCATCATTCAGCGCTGAGTCACCACCGGCGATGATAATCGTTTTATAGCCATTGCTGATCATCATCTTCACCAGACGTTCCACACTATCGGCCGTCTCACTCTGCACCATATCATATTGCACCTTACGCTCGTCAAGTGCCTTCCGGATCTTCTCCCAGCGCTTACGCGGATTGCAGATTCCTGTCTTTGGACAATAAAGGATGCCCCACCTTGTACTTTCTACTGCCATGCTCTTTTTATTTTGACGACAACTAAGACAACTTATACAACTTTTCTTTTTCACCCAAAGGGTGAAAGTTGTCTATGTTGTCTGAGTTGTCGTTATTATAAACTATTGTCGTATAAACTCATTATTGTCTCTATTTTGTCTTCTATCGGGAGGGTTGCGTCTATCCAATTGATTTTAAAGCCCCTACGCTCCATACCACGAAACCACGTCATCTGTCGTTTGGCAAACTGATGGATGGCAATCTCCAGACATTGGAACATCTCGTCGTAAGTGAGCTGACCTGTCAGATATTCCGTCACAAACTTATATTCCAGTCCGTAATAGATGAGGTCTTCTGCAGGAATGCCCTCATCAAGCAGGGCTTTCACCTCCTCCACCATACCATTCTCCAGACGGGCCTTCAGTCTACGGGTGATCTTCTCCCTCCTCAGTTCGCGGTCGATACTGATTCCGATAATGAGACTGTCCACTGCCGGCAACTCCCGACGTGGTGTCGGATGCTCCAGATTATACGTCTCAATCTCTATCGCCCTGATGGCTCTCTGACAGGAATCCACATCCGTCGTGTTATGCATATTCGAACCCGTCTTGGCTTTGAGGTCTGAGAGCATCTGCGTCAGTTCGCCCAACGACTTTCCTTCGAGGCTATCGCGGAGTTCCTGATTCTGAGGCACAGGCGAGAGATGATACCCTTTCAATACGGCCTCGATATATAGTCCCGTGCCCCCACAGAGGATAGGCACCGCTCCCCTACTCTGTATATCCTGATAGACATCGAAGAAGTCTTGCTGATACTCAAAGAGGTTGTACTTCGTTCCCGGCTCCCGGATGTCTATCAAATGATAAGGTATCACAAAAGAACTGTCCCTCTGTGATACCGTGTAATCCGCCAGATCCTTCCCCGTTCCGATATCCATCCGACGATACACCTGCCGCGAATCGGCTGATATCACCTCTCCGCCAATTTCTGCCGCCAACTGTGCCGCTACGGGAGTCTTTCCCGAAGCTGTCGGTCCAAGTATCGTAATCATCTTCTGCATATCGGGGGCAAAGATACACAAAAAAAGCTGGCCGACAAAATAAGACGGCATTTTTTTGCAGCTTATCCCCTATTGTTTGCCATCGATGTCACAGAACCAGGCATTGATTTCCTTGCCTTCGGGTACCTTTTCGAGGTAAGCCTTGCCCTGTTCCTTGGAGATATTCTTGCCGTTAAGCGTGCACTCATCCAGTTCACCATAGATCTCAAGGGTGAATAGTTTCCAGAGTTGCTTACCGTTCTGGAAGGCATATATGATATGCTGATAGGCAGGTCCGCCGGCGGAGCCGGAAAATATAAGATAACAGATACCGTCCTTCTGACAAGCCGTAGGCGACTGATGGGCATTCTCCACATCGACGAGACGGAACTTACCGTCCTTGCGAATGAAGAAGGCACCGTTTTTATCGTCCTTGTCGCGCAGCCAGATCCACTCGTTATCGTAGTCGATAAAGCAGTGGGCCCACTTGGCAAACTCATTATATTTGTGTGCGTGAGGATCGTTCTCAAGATAAAGTTTTTTCATCTCTTCGATATCTTTCTTCCAAACGGGGATCTGTTCGTCGACCATGACATGGAACCCTTCATACTCGTGTTCGATAAGCTTTCCATCGCGGAGATAAATCATACCGACACAGAAACTCTCGGGGGCACCATGAGTATAGCAGAGTTCCAGGCCCTTCGGTCCTTCGAAAGCAGCGACAATAGCATTGGAGATATAGCCGTCGGCATCTGCGTTCCATGTGCTGCCATACGTGGGGTCATAATAGCCCAGCTGTTCATACTTATAGACCTTTCCGCTATCAATGATCACCTCGAGAGCGAGGGCTTATTTGCGGTCTTTGTCGTACTCATTTTTCCTCGGTGCGTTCTTATATTCCCCTTTGAACTCT
>JAEENF010000244.1 GCA_016283605.1 Prevotella sp. | reverse complement strand
TCCATTGTGCCGTGATGTCCTCATCAGGAATAGCGTCAGTCAGTCCTGTGCCATAGATGCCGATGGTGGATTCCAACAGCACGCCGATGTCCTGATTATACTGAGCCTCATCCAGCGTCACATCGCTACCGCCACGAGCCACGATCACTGGTGCATAGTAGGCACTGTAAGGGATGGTCACCTCAGGATAGATGAGCGAGTAGGTTTCACCGTCAGGGAACTTATTGCCCCACTCATCGGTATAGTTATTCCACGCAATCTTGATCTGATTCTCATCAATAGGTGCCTTGAAGGGTTTTACGGCACCCGTCTGCGGCATACCGGCCACACTGCGGATATAGGCATTGGTAGTCTTGTCGTAGATGACGAGCAGATAACCGTTGCGATGGGTGTCGGCCTTGTAATCCGTCTGACGGGCACCGTGACCATAGCCAGGATGACAGTAGAGACAACCGCGACGCACATAGACAGGACCCAGTCCGTGGAAGGCGCCCTCGATATTGGTATTATAGTCCTTCTCGAAGAGATACTCTCCCTCATTGAAAGCCGTCATCATGCCCGCGGTCTGGACAGCCTTAGATGGCTGTTTGAACGCAGTGGAAGAGTTCTCGGATGTAGTACCAAGAAGACCTCCCGCATAATAATCCTCAGGATAGTCGGTAGTCGTAGGGTCGCCAATTTCCCACGTGGTGGGATTAGTGGCATCATCACCGTCGGAACATCCGACGGTGATGAAAGCACCCAATAGCATACTACCCCAAAATGATAGTCTGTTCATAAGCTAAAACTTTATTTCTTAATATTCACGATAGACTGATAGAGTTTCTGTGCATTGTCAGCCAAGAGGCGATAGGTGGCAACAATCACGTTGTCGACATAGTTCTCGTTGATAACCTTGCACTGGTTTTCTACCGTAGCATTACCTGCATAGGCTTTCAGCGTCTCGGCCAACTCGCCTAATGCATCATCGAGTTCACCCAATGCATCGATGGCCACCTTACACGAAGCGTCAGAGTAATAAAGGGCAAATGGTGCCTTCATGGCCTTGATGTTAGCCAATGCATTGTCGAGTTTTGTCTGTACGGTCTTGGCCTGGGCAGCGAGTGTGGTGTTGCCTGCGTTCAAGCAGAAGTAGATGAGCGACTTCTCGTTAGGTGTCGTGGCTCCCATGCTGCCATAAAGGGCATTCTTACAAGAGACGATGTTGTCGTAGAAGTCGGTGATGGAGTTATAAGCATAGGGTGACTCAATATAAGAGGCATCCTCACCCGTATAGGGCAGACCGACCTTCGACTGACCTACCTCACCGATGATGTCCTGACAACCAGAGATGATCTCCAGTGTGGCATCAAGTGCGGTTTCCCAATCACCCGTTCCAGGGTTCTTAAAGGCCTTGCCATAGTTCTGGAAACCATCCAATGCACCTTCCTGATTACCATCATCGTCGATAGCCAGATGGGTAGCGACATACTCCTTGGCAATCTTCTGACGCTCGGCATTGCTCTCCTTAGAGTCCCAGGCTGCCTCCAATGTTGCCGTAGCATTGTAGAGGTCCTTGGCTACTGCACAGATGTAATTATACTCCAGATTGGTAATCTGATCTATCTTACGTGGCTGACCTTGACGGAAGAGCACATATTCCAAACCGTGATAGCCCAGGATACCTGAGTTGGCGGTCTTGATGAAGTTGTCAAGATTCGACATCGCCTGGGCATCGCGCAGCACATCGGCAAGGTCGTTGGCGGCTACAGGCCACGTGTCGGTGTGGGGATCGATAGAGTAGACATCAGCGGCACCAAAGAGGAATGCCTCCGTGTTCTCCCAGTTGGCACGGGCGGTCTTCCAATCAGCACAAGCCTGATCGAGGGCTGCCTGAGAGCCTGTTACTACACTGTTGTTTGCATCGTCATCGCTTGAACATGAAGCGAAGCCTGCGGAAAGTACGACAGCCATCGCTGCCATTTTCATAAGATTCTTGCTTTTCATTTTAATTATGAATTATGAATTATTAATTATGCATTAAAGGAACCAGCCACTATAAGTCACTCCGATGCTCACACTCGGCTCATTGTTATAGGGCTGCTTATACAACGGACTATCTGAAGCCAGACCGTTATTGTCAGGCTTCTCGAAGAAACGGTAGGAGTACTCTCCTTTGATGGTAATCTGCTTCACGGGCGAATAGTTCACGCCAAAGGCACAACGGTATTTCTTCGTGTACTTATACATCGATGCATAGGTACCCGATGC
Organism: Prevotella sp.; assembly: GCA_016283605.1. Classification (GTDB taxonomy): domain Bacteria; phylum Bacteroidota; class Bacteroidia; order Bacteroidales; family Bacteroidaceae; genus Prevotella. Next base: position 8,680 of record JAEENF010000244.1, on the reverse strand, counting down.
CATCGAGTTGTAATGCTCAAAACGTCCGAAGACATACAATTTTTCACTATCCTTCAGTTTAGGTATCTGCGAGAACACATTGTAACCAGCCTCAACAGCATATGCCACAGCATGACTACCTATATTTGAGTAATGGTGGGGATTACCATCCTGATATTTATGATGCGTCCAGTTGGCCTGGTTGTAGGCCGAGATTTCGTCGGCATCGCTGAAATGGGCATAGTCCACGTTGCCTCGCACAATCCAGTTCCAACGGTTCAATGAGAAGTCAAGGGCTACGATGCCCAGAGCGCCAGTCACATCGTCATATTTCTGGCCTGGTGTACGAAGGGTGTTACGAAAGGTGTAGCCATAATAGCCACTCAATCCGATGCGCAGGCCTTTGACGGAATAGTTGTCGACACGTACGGCACCAGCGTAGTTGTTGGCCACCTTAAATTCATAGGGACTCGTAGCGCCATAATGTACAAAACTCTCTGCCGTAAAACTCTCGGAGTTCAATCCCGAAAGGAACTGAGCCTCATAGCGCCAGTCCTTCAGTCGTCCCCATAACGACAGTCCTACCTGATGCCAGGTATTTGGCAGGATAGTGGCCTCACCCTCAGGACGATAGACGGTAAAGAACTGATTGGGTTCGTGATAGGCATTGCTATAACCCACAGGTACGATAATCTCACCTGCCTTGATATTGAACTTACCTCCAGCGAACGCCTTGTTAATCCAGAACTGCTCGATGTTTACCTCACCGCCTTTCTCCACTTCTGCCTCATATTCGCCAGCCTCCTCAGCCTCTATCTCTACAGCAGTACCATTGCCACCATGCTCGAACTCAATCTCCGAACCCATGGTCCAACCCTTGCCAAAATCATAACCAATATTCAAACACACATGTGGCAGGTCGAAACGTCCATGACTCTTGTCATCGGTATAAAGCTCTGGTTTCTTGTAACGATTAAAACTCTGACTATAAAAGTTGCGTGTCATCACAGCCTCGCCATAGCCACCGACATGTAAGCGTGATAAAATATCTGTCTTTTCCTCTTTCTGTGTCGTTTGTTGTGTGGCACCCGTTATCGCATCCACATCTTGTGCTGTAGCAGTGAATGACATATAAATTAATAGTATTATTACTGCTCTTCTCATATGTACCTGTTCGTATTTAATATGTCTTTTTAATGATACTCTGTCTTTTTGCGGCTGCAAAGGTACAGCAAAAAGTATAGTATGGCAATACCTAAAAATGGTGAAACAGCCTTTTCTCACCACTTTCAATCCACTTTGCTCTTCAAAAATACCTAATTGTGATTATTGTACATATCGGAAAATATGACTACCTTTGCACCCGATAATCATTTGTTGGTAGTGAATAGTGAATAATGAATAGGGAATAGTTATGAAAAATCAGAAGATGTATGAGGCGGACGACAAGATGATCTCGCTGATTCGCGATAATTACGATCTGTTGCAGATGCTGGGGAGTTTCGGCATCAGCCTTGGATTTGGCGACAAGACGGTTAAAGAGACATGTGAGGATAATGATGTGGACACCTATACTTTCTTGGCGGTGGTCAACTACAGCATCAATGGAAACGGGGATTTCAATACCGATGAACAGTTATCCGTTCCCACACTGTTGCACTATCTGGAGGCCTGTCATGCCTATTTCCTTGACTTCCAGTTGCCTTATATCCGTCGTGAGTTGCAAGAGTCGCTTGACGAACGCGAATCCCTCGCCAAACTCATCCTGCGGTTCTATGATGAATATGCCCATGAGATACGCCGTCACATGAAATACGAGCAGAAGACACTGTTCCCATACGTGCAGTCATTGATTGACGGACACCCTGCTAATGATTATAACGTGGAGACCTTCTCAAAACACCACGGTGCTACCGACAAGAAGCTGCGCGAATTGAAGCTTCTCATTATCAAGTACCTGCCTCAGGACGGTCTGCATAACAACCAGCTTACCGCCACCCTCCACGACATCTACGAAAACGAGGTGTGGCTCCGTCAGCATGCGATGGTTGAAGACGATATTTTCGTGCCTGCTATCCGTCGTCTGGAGCAGTTGACTAAACAGAGTGATGTGACACGTAACATCTCCGACATGGTGTTTAAAGCTGGGACAGGTCAGAATCCCGATGCGCTCAGCGACCGCGAAAAGGATGTGATTATCTCATTAGTACAAGGTATGTCGAACAAGGAGATTGCCGATCACCTCTGTATTTCTGTGAATACCGTTATCACCCATCGTCGTAACATTGCCCGCAAGCTTCAGATTCACTCCCCCGCAGGTCTCACCATCTACGCTATCGTCAATGGTCTTGTCGATATCTCGAGTGTAAAGCTATAAAACAGGTTAGAAGTATTTGGTGATTCTTGCTTTCTGGAAGTTATTCATCTCGTTCATCATACGGACGGCAGAGTCGATGATAGGGAAAGCACAAAGGGCACCTGTCCCCTCCCCTAACCGTAACCCTAAATGCAACAAGGGGCGTGCATCCACTATGTCAAGCATCATCTTGTGGCCGGATTCATCGCCACAATGCGTAAAAATCATATAGTCTTGAGCTGCAGGATAAAGTCTGATAGCTGCGATAGCACAAGCTGTCATGATAAAGCCATCTATTAATATAATAAGGTGATGCTCAGCAGCTCTCAGCATCACTCCAATCGCAGAAATCATCTCGAAGCCTCCGAAATATGTCAGATGGCTGATGGTTGATGGCTGATGGATGGATGCTTGATAGTTTTTGAGAGCCTTTGATAATACTTCATATTTATGACGGATACCATCGTTATCGAGGCCAGCACCAGCGCCGATGCAATTTTTCAGAGGAATGTCGCCAAAGATACTCATCCAAATGCTCGAGGGCGAGGTGTTGCCAATGCCCATTTCACCAATACTAAGAATGCGACAGCCTTCAGCTATACAATCGTCAACAAGGTCAGAGCCAATCTGAATCGCACGATCGAACTCCTCTTCGCTCATGGCTGGCTCATAGAGGAAGTTCTTGGTGCCGCGAGCAATCTTGCGGTCAATGATGCCATCAACATCCGAAAAGTCGCAGTCGACACCAACATCGACGATACGGAGTTTGAAACCATGCTGGCGACAGAACATATTGACGCCGCCACCACCACGAGTGAAGTTGATCATCTGTTGCCAGGTGACCTCACGAGGTGAGACGCTGACACCTTCGCGCTCAATACCGTGATCGCCACCTAAAAGCAGATGACAAGGATGTGCCAGAGATGGCTCTAATGTCTGCTGAATCAGACAAATCTGCATCGCCAACTCTTCCAAACGTCCCAAAGAACCTTTGGGTTTGTTCAGGTTGTCGATCTTCTCCTGAATCGCTGCCAGCATCGACCTGTCTATAGAGGATATATTGAATTCTTTCATGGAATACAACTTTGTTTAAATTTTAACGACAACAGAGACAACTTAGGACAACTCTTTGTTGTCATCTGTTGTCTGAGTTGTCTTTTATTTTAATGGGTATGCCCGAAACCATAAGTATTACTACATCGGCTTTGGAGGCAATATACTGGTTCATCCAGCCTTCGAGATCCGTAAATTTTCGTTGGATGGCATTCTCGCTGACACCACCAAGACCAATCTCGTTGGTGACAAAGATATAGGTGGCATCAGGCTCCGTGAACTTATCGAACTCAGCCTTAGCCAATTCAAGCGACTTATCGACGTCAGAATTGTTGGCGAAGAAGAAATTGGTGAGCCAAAGGGTCACGCAGTCGATAACAATTACTCTGCCCGTCATATCGTGTAAGCTCAACTGCGTCTCTTCTTCGATATTTGTCCACTGAGGACCGCGACGTTCCTGATGCTTGCGAACACGTTCACGAAACTCCTCGTCCCAGATATGGGCTGTGGCCAGATAGACAGGATTCGGACTCAGACTCAATGCCAGTTCTTCAGCCTTCGTGCTCTTGCCTGAGCGCTGGCCTCCAGTAATCAAAATGATTTTTCTCATAGCGCACATACCACTAAATATACCGTCAGCTCTACCAACAGACAGACGGCTCCGCAACAGTCACCCGTATAGCCACGAAGCTTGTTCCAGATGAGCAGATAGAGGAAATACATCACCAAGCAGGGGATAAAGATGATCATCTCCCACGATAGCCCTGTATACCACAGATACAAGCCCATTGGCAACAATCCTTGTACGGCGAGACTGATACCCGCCGGCCATTCAATCTTCCGATAAATGGTTTTGTTCTTCGCCTCTTCCTCCCGTCTGGCGTAGGGCATCATAATGATGAGTTCAGCAGTTACCATTCTGGCGTATGGAGTTGCTGCCAGAATAGTCAGAGCAGCCATCAAAGGGGACATTGAAAGGAGTGTGGCAAAGAGCAACAGATGGTAAAGGAGAAGTCCGATGACACCATAGGTGCCGATGTGCGAGTCTTTCATGATGGTGAGGATGCGCTCGCGATCTGAGCCTCCACCTCCGAAACCATCTAGGAAATCAGCCAAACCATCCTCATGCAAAGCACCTGTGATCAACAGTCTTACCACGATGGCCAACAAGACTGCAACAGCGTATGGCAACACAAGACTGCCGAAGTAAAGTGTTGCTGCCATCAGACATCCTGTGAGCAAGCCCGTCAAAGGCCAATACTCCACAACAGAATTGTAGCTATCCTTCGACGGTTGATGCAGTCGCCAGAAGGGCAATCGCGTGAAAAAGATGAATGCGGCCCAAATTCTGTCATACCAAAGGCTATGGGTAGGCGAGCCTTGCTCGGGATTTCGGGTTTGGTCGATATTTATTTGCATATTAGAGAATTGTTTTAATCTCGCTGAGGGTCGAAACGACGAACGTCAGATTCTGTGGGAACTCCTCTGATGGTACTTGCCAGCGATTAAACAACATAGCGTCGAGACCGGCATTGAGAGCGCCAAGAATGTCGCTTTGCAGATTGTCACCTATCATCAAAGTGGTTTCGCGATTAGCACCAGATACTTTGAGGGCATAGTCGAAATAGAGAGGCGATGGTTTGTTAACACCAGCATCTTCGCTCAGGACAATGGTATCGAAATAATCCCTGAGCCCACAGGCATCAAGTTTTTTGTACTGCACTTCGTGGAAACCATTGCTGCACATGTGCATCCGATAACCCTTTTGTTTCAGGTAGCCCATCACTTCGTGTGCACCGCTAATGACACCTGGCTTCGAGGCGCAGAAATCAAGAAACTTGTCGCTGATTTCCAAGCACAGTTCTTTTGTAATCTCAATGCCATTGCCAACGCTCAAAGGACGACGGAAGCGCTCCACGATAAGATAATCGCGCGTGATTTCTCCTTTAGCATATTGCGTCCAAAGATCGATGTTCGCAGTCCAATAGGCATCGTAGAACACTTGTGGATCTTCGAAATAGCAGTCCAAATGGAAACACTCAAACGTCTCGCTTAGGGCAATGACCGCATTTCCGTGGGTATCATAGAGCGTATCGTCGAAGTCGATAAAAAGGTCTTTATATTTCATATACCCTTCCATTGTCATAGCAATTTTCAAATCCAACCGCCTTTATTTGTCCTCAAGCGGGGCTTGCTTCAGCTGTTCAAGGGCTCTGCAGAGCTGGTCTGGGCAGGAAGTGCCTTTTGTGCCACAGCGGATGCCGTCGAGACGCTTGATGACATCGTCGATATGCTGGCCGCGAACCAATTGACCGATGCCCTGAAGGTTACCGTTACATCCTCCAAGGAAAAACACCTGCTGAATCACATTGTTCTCATCTGCAGTTACATCGATCAGTTTCGAGCAAGTGCCGTGAGTTTCATACTGTACATGTTTTGTTTTCATACTTTACTATTTTACCATTTTCATACTTTTAGTTGCAAAGATATAATTTTTTTCCCGCTTTTATGCAATTTTGCATCGTTTATTAGGATTGTTTATGAATAATTCCTGAGGGGCCACGAAAATTCTCAAATAAATATTTGGAGTTTTACTCACTTATTCGTACCTTTGTAGCGCAATTCTGAAAAGAGTCGCCCGTAAAGGTGCACTTAGCTGTGCTTAATTGGGAACTGGAGTGTGAATCTCCGACTGTCCCGCAGCAGTGAACTCCGTTATGGCTCCTAAGCATAAACGCCATTACCCGTTTGGGTGAGAAGGCGCTTGGGAGTGGAGGAAAGTCTGAAGACCAGCCTTTTTCGGTAACATGCCAAACGGCCCTCGATGTAAGGGCGTGAGGCGAAACTAAACTTTTGTGGGATTATGAAACATGAATCGATTGTCGTAATTTACGACAGCTGTCAGGCTATTGCTGAGGAGATAGCCGACAAATTGGGTGCTGAGACTGTCAGCGTCCAGAGTATGAACATCAGGCAGATTGAGAACAGCCAGAGTCTCGTCCTCGCCGTCGAGTTTCAGGATGGTGGCAATCTGTCACCGCATTGGCAGTATGCCTGTCAGATGTTCCGTGGGGCCAGCCTGAGCGGTAAGAACCTTGCCGTTATGGTAGCTCTTGGCAACAAGCACGACAACGGTATCTATGCCGATGCCTTCTGTCGCGAACTCAAAGAGAACGGGGCGCATATCGTAGGCGACTACCTCTATGCCGATGCCCCGACGTGCAACCTCAGCAACTGGATCTGCGCCATATCACCTAACTTATAAAACCATTACCATTATGCAGTACATCTTTATCGTAGCCCTCGAATTCGTCCTTGCATTCTCAGGTGTCGCCCTGCTCATCAGGTACTATAACCACAAGGCATAGGTTTTATTACAAATGTTTGCGGTCACTTTGATATTGGTTTGATCGTCAGACATCGCTCGTAGCGGGTGGGCTTGACCTGATAGCCGGGCAAGACATAGCAGGCCGTGCAGCCTACGCCAGTGGTGTTGTAGTCGAGGTTCAGGGTGATGCCGTCCTGCTTTTGGAGCTGGTAGGTATAGACCGCCTTCGTCAGGTTGTCGGTGCTGTAGTGGTAGGCGTTGAAGTTGAACGGCTCGTCCATCGCGAAGCGCAGTCCCTGGCCGGAGCCGTTGCTCATGTCGAGCCAGCGGTTGTCGCAGCGCAAACCACAGTCCTGCGGTATCAGGTAGGGCTCGAACATATCATCCACGGTTTTCTCGTAGATGCCGATGGGATAACCGGTCTTGCGGTCGGGATAGTTCTCCTCTGGGCCGCGACCGTACCACTTCACCTGCTGCATGTCGTCGCAGAGCGTCATGGTCAGGCCGATGCGTGGCAGAAGGGCGGGCATCTGTCCCTCGGGCTCCAGAATATGATGCAGGGCGATGGTGCCGTCGCCGTTGATGCGGTACTCATAGACCTCGGAGAAGCCTGAATAGCGCAGGCCGGTGATGTAGGCATCGAGCGATGTGTTGACGGGGGCACCGAACTGCGAGAACCAACGCACATTGACATACACCTGACCGTTGGCCTCGAAAGCCTGGCAAGAGATGGGTATGCGGGTGGTGGCGTTCAGGTTGTTGCTATAGAACTCGTTGGCTATCTGAGAGCCGTTCCAAGCCTTGCGGTTGTTGTAGGCGATGTTCCACTGATCCCAACCGTCGAGTTCGAGAGCCAGAGGAGCGCGCCACACGTTCATCTGGAGCGGCGACTTGAGCAGTTCCTTGCCAGCTTGCTTGATGCTGAAGAGCTGGCCGTCGGGGGTGAATGAGTAGGAGAAGCCTTCGCCGCTGACCGTGAAGGCTCCCGACGCTGACGCGCTGGGCACGGTGGAGGTGTCGTTGGTACGGGTGAGAACGGCCTTTCCGATGGTCTTGTCTGTAGGTATTGCCAACTGGCGCCAGGGGAGTTCTAACTGGTCCCACGCCATGACGTGACCTTTCTTCGCCCAGATTTCATCAGCCTTCAGAATGCTGGTTATCATGAGGCGGTATTCGCAGCCGGGTTTGATAGCAGGACGGCTGTAGGGTATGGTGATGACCTTCTTGGCCAATGGTGCGACATCAGGACTGAACGTTCCCTGCTGTAGGCAGACTCCATCCTCATAAAGCTCCCATTTCATGTCGTAATAAGAGGTGTTGAGGAAATGGTTTCTGTTCCATATCTCAACTGTACCGTTATCGGCACTCAGCAACGTACAGGATACGGGCTGGGCCGATTTCTTCATCTGATAGATTTCCGGCTGGACGGTTCTGTCGGGCCATATTGTGCCGTAGGTGCGGGCGCCGATGCCATAACTGAAATAGGTACCCTCCTGCTGCTCCGTCTCGAAATCGAGGTTCAGCAACTGGCCCGATGCGTCGGCAATGACGACATTGTCCATCAGCGCATCGCAGATATATACGCGGGTGTCCTGTCCGTGGGTCTGCTCGTTACGGCCTATGTTCACGGGGAAGGGCGCGTTGATGATGTTGCCCTGTGCTTCCATCTGGGCTACCTGAGTGTTGTCGATGCTTACCGTCATCTGTTTGCCGTCGTAGCGAGCTTCCACATGGTGCCACTTGTTCTCCCAGTCGCTGGGCAGCGAGGCCGTGAGTTCATACTTGTGGTTCGTGGCCGCAGATCTTCTGCCGAATGGACGGGCATCGTTCTGTGCCGCCTCAGGAGCCTTGTCGGTGTTGATATAGAACAGCAGCTGTTCCTTGCCACGCTGCTCGATGCCGAACTGCCACTCGCCCTTGGTTACGAACGAGCCGCAGGAGCTGATGAGCTTGCGGGGACATAC
>JAEENF010000020.1 GCA_016283605.1 Prevotella sp. | reverse complement strand
CACCTGTAGGCGTAGCACTTCCTTGAGCATCAGACGTTGCATCACACGGTTGGTGGCAATGTGATCCTTGTCTACATATTTCATCACAATGTCGAGTGTCTCTTCAGGATGCTGGGCGGCCCACTCCCAACCCTTACGGCTGGCTCTTGCAAATTTTACGGCTTGGTCGCGATGTTTCTCGAAATAGTCACGGGTCATATAGACACCGTCCTCCTGTACGTTATAACCGTGATCGCAAAACCGGTACACATTCTTGTCGCTCATCTCAATGCCGGCCTGCACCAGTTGATAGTATTCGTTGTAACTCATGGCCAGCGTGGCATCGAGAGCACCGGCCACGAACAGGTTGGTGTTCTGGGCAAAGCGAATCCATTCATAGTTCAGGTGATCCTTGATACTCATGCAGATGGCCAACTGCCCGAAACCTACGCTCCAGATGCCTACTTTGGCTCCCTTCTGCGTCAGCGGATCCTTGCCTCGTGCCGATACGATGACCATCGCGTTGTTCATGGATGTCTGAAGGATGTTGACGATTGGTATGCCGTTGTCCACAATCTCCATCGCCTGACAGAGTTGCAGGGTCGTAGCTTGGCAGAGGTTGTTACGCAGACGACTCATGGCGGGATATGTGGGCGACGGGTGCTCAATCCTTACCTTCACGCCTGCCTCACGGTAGAAGCCCTTGGCCTCGGCCACATAATAGCCTGCAAACTGTGCCTGAGCCGTCCACTGGGGCGTAAACACGATGGTCTCGTCCTGCGTCTGCGCCTTCTGTGCCGATGTCACCATCGTAACCCATAACAACAATAATAATACAACTGGTCTATTCATCTTGTTGGTTATTTGGCCCTTTTTTATTGTTTCAACAGATTGAGTTTGGTCTTAGGTGCGAGGGCGTTGCTGACCTTCTCTGTGTATTGGCTGACCTTGGCCTTGGCCGTGCAGCGGATGTCGCGGCTGGAGGCACCGATGCTGAAGGTGTAGTCGCCGGCCTCGGTAAGCCACTGGCTACCAGCTTCATCGAACGAGGCCAGCATGCGGACGGGGATCTGCATGGTGAGCACCTGCTGCTCGCCGGGCTTCAGCTCACGCGTCTTGGCAAAGGCCTTCAGCTCGTGGACAGGCTTCTCCAGAAGTCCTTGTGGGGCAGAGACATAGACCTGAGCCACTTCCTTACCGCTGACACTACCCGTGTTCTTGACGGTAACGCTCACGGTGACTTGACTGCCGTTGACCTTGACCGTTGGTTTGCTGAAGTCGAAGGTGGTGTAGCTGAGGCCGAAACCGAAGGGATAGGCGACGTTCTTCTGGAAGGTGTCGAAATAACGGTAGCCCACGTAGATATCCTCGTCGTGGTTGGTATAGGTGTGTCCAGGGATGGGACGCTTGGCAGCGGCCATGTCCTTGAAACTGTAGTAGTCGAGCTGGCCAGGGAAGTTCTGCGTCGAGGCATGATCGGTGGCGGCAATGGGCCACGTCATCGTGAGCTTGCCTGATGGATTGACCTTACCCGTGAGCAGGTCGGCGATGGAGTTGCCGCCTTCCATACCCGGCTGCCAGGCGCACAGGATGGCATCGGGATACTGACTCCACGAGGCCGTCTCGATGACGGAGCCGGAATTGATGATGACGATGACGGGCTTGCCAGCCTGATGGAAGACATTGCAGACATCGGTGATCAGTGCACGCTCCTCGGGGATGAGGTTGAACTCGGTATCAATATCGCGGTCAACACCCTCACCAGCCTGACGGCCGATGGTGATAATGGCGGCGTCGGCGGTCTTTACCTCATTATTGATGGCGATGGGTGATAGACCGATCTCAGGATATTTCTGCTGACCGAACATCTCGCGCTGGTACCATTTGGCAGGATGGCGCTCGGCCTGGAACTTCACCTTGGCAAACTCGATGTACTTGCGGTAGATGTCGGTGAGGACGGGCGACGACTGGATACCGGCGTTCTGAAGACCCTGGAGCATATCGACGACATAAGGTGGATGAACGCAACCGGAACCTGTGCCACCAGAGAGGAAGTCGTAGGAGTTCTCGCCGAAGAGGGCAACGGTCTTGATAGCGCCGCTCTTCCAAGGCAGGGTGCCATTGTTTTTCAGCAGAACGATACCCTCGCAGGCACTCTGACGGGTGATGGCGGCGTGGGCCTTGAAGTCGGGCGCGTTAGAGGCGGGGTAGTTCAGAAAACTAGGCGTCTTGACGATGTATTCGAGCATACGACGCACGTTGCGGTCGACGTCGGCCATGTCGAGCTTGCCGCTCTTCACGCCTTCGATGATCTCCTTGACCTGTGCAGGTTGTCCAGGTTCCATCAGGTCGTTACCGGCCTGTACCTCGGTGATGGTGGGAAGTCCCTGACGGATGCCGATCCAGTCGGTCATCACGATGCCCTTGAAGCCCCAGTCATCGCGCAGGATCTTCGTCAGAAGGTCATGGTTGCCCATAGAGAACTCGTTATTAATCTTGTTGTAGGAGGCCATGATGGTCCAGGGGTCACTCTCGCGGACGGCGATCTCGAAGCCTCGCAGATAGAGCTCGCGGGCAGCACGCTGGGAGACACGTTCGTCGACACTGGTACGGTCGGTCTCCTGTGAGTTCACGGCGAAATGCTTGGCTGAGACACCAGCTCCCTGACTCTGCACACCTTGGATATATGCTGCAGCAATCTTACCGGTCAGTAGCGGGTCTTCGGAGTAATACTCGAAGTTACGGCCACAGAGGGGATTGCGGTGGAGGTTCATACCAGGGCCGAGGATGACGTCGCAACGGTATTCCTTGGTCTCGTTGCCGATAGCTTCGCCCACACAGCTCACCAGTTCGGTGTTCCAGGTAGAGGCCAGACATGAACCGATGGGGAAGGCGGTGGCGTAATAGGTCTTGTCGGTTCCCTCACGGGTAGGGTCGATACGTACGCCGGCAGGTCCGTCGGTGAGCACCGTCGCAGGGATTCCCAGACGGGGAATGGCGGGCGACGTACCTGCGGCTCCTGCCACGAGGGTGGCCTCGCCGCCGACCACTGCCTGGTCGCC
>JAEENF010000243.1 GCA_016283605.1 Prevotella sp. | reverse complement strand
AGGACTGAAGCTGGACATTCCCGAGATTCCCGAACTGTTCATCGACAACACCGACCGTAACCGCACGTCTCCCTTCGCCTTCACCGGCAACCGCTTTGAGTTCCGTGCCGTCGGCAGCGAGGCTAACTGCGCTTCTGCCATGATTGCGCTTAATAGCGCCGTTGCTGAGGCCCTCGTAAGCTTTAAGAAGCGTGTCGATGCCAAGATCCCTGAGTTCGAGAAGAAACTTGCAGGCACTGGGCATAGCGCTACTTTCCACGCCATCATCGACGTGCTGCGCGAGGATATTAAGACCTGTAAGCCCATCCGCTTCGATGGCAACGGCTACAGCGACGAATGGGTCATCGAGGCAGAGAAGCGCGGCTTAGACGTTGAGAAGTCTTGTCCGAAGATCTTCGAGCGCTATCTCGACCCCGAGAGCATCAAGATGTTTGAGAGTCTCGGCGTGATGACGAAGAAGGAGCTCGAGGCCCGCAACGAGGTGAAGTGGGAGACTTACACGAAGAAGATTCAGATTGAGGCACGTGTACTGGGTGACCTGTCGATGAACCATATCATCCCGGTGGCAACCAGCTATCAGAGTCAGTTGCTGAAGAACGTGGAGAATATGGCAGCTATCTTCCCCGTCGACAAGGCCGAGAAACTTTCTGCACGCAATATCAAGATTATCGAGGAAATTGCCGAGCGCACCTCTGCTATCGAGAAAGGTGTGGAAGAGCTGGTTAACTCACGTAAACTGGCCAATAAGATCGAGGACGAGCATGAGAAGGCCATCGCCTACCACGATAAGGTAGAGCCGAAGCTCGACACCATCCGTTATGAGATCGACAAGCTCGAGCTCATCGTCGATGATGCACTCTGGCCACTGCCCAAGTATCGTGAATTACTGTTCATCCGATAATTAAGACATCAAACAATTCTTTTTTTGGTTGTTTGAAGTTTGCGAGGGGCTCGACGCTGTGATAGCTTCGAGTCCCCATTATTTTGAAAAGTTGTTGAATTCTTTAAATGCAGGAAGAACTTGTCCGTTATGGTTGTTGAAAAGACCACGGTTAAGCCATCCTTTGACGACATTGTTCCCAAAGGCATTCTCCTCGGGGAACCACCAGAAGAGCCCAGTGACATTGTGGTGCCGACGGAGCTCTGTGATAAGTTCACGAGTGAACTGTGTCTGTCCCTCAATAGTGATAGGATAAAACTCGGCATATTGGTCAGGCTTTGCCCAGCGGTCGTTCTCATGAGAATAGTAGGCAGCGGTCTCAACAATCATCACAGGCTTTTCAGGAAAGAGCCATGCAAGGTTATCGAGGGTCTTGCCGAGGTTGGGGATTGACTTATGCCACATAGGGTAGTAGCTAAGGCCGATAATGTCGTAGTCGACATCATGACGGCGTAGTTGTGTGTAGTAGTTGCGGGTGATGTCCCAGTCGCCGGCTTTTTCAGTGTGGATGATGATTTGTGACTTGGGGCAGATTTCGCGACAAGCTCTGCTACCAGCCTTCAGCAGATTGCAGAGAATGACCCAGCGTTCTTGAGTGGTCGTGCTATCGCCTTTTGCATAAAGTTGTGCTGTTGGCCATAGCATACCATTAGTGATCTCGTTGCCCACTTGAATCATTTCTGGCGCGACGCCAGCCTTCTTCATCGCCATGAGCGAGGCCCGCGTATATGTATAAACGCTGTCGGTCATTGCTTGGGCGTCGCAGCCTTCCCAACGTTTTGGTGTAAACTGCTTGCCTGGGTCGGCCCATGTGTCGCTGTAGTGAAAGTCGAGCATGACCTGCATCCCGGCCTTCTTGATCTGACGGCAGAGACCGATGACGTAGTTCAGGTCTTGACAGACACCTTCGTCCTTATGGCCTTCTGGTGCATTCTGTGGGTCGACGAACAACCGCACGCGGATCATGTTCCATCCTTGTCTCTTGAGAAAGGGTAGCAGGCTAACCTGACGGCCGCTGGAATCCTTATATACAGTGCCTTGCGCTTCGTACGATGGTAATAGTGATATGTCACCACCCAAGTAACGTTTGGGTTGAGCCCAGACACACATCGATACGCTGATGGCTAAAAACAATATTGCTAGTCTTCTCATTTGTGCTAATGTTAAAAATCAAGCGAGCCGTTGCTATAAGCGGCTCGCCTGAATGATTTTATACCTATTGCCTTATTCGGCAATGATCAGCATAGAATTAGTGATGTCGTTCAGATAAACAGCATAGGTGCCTTTAGGAACCCAGATGTTACCACCACCATTTGTTCCAATCTTGTTGAAACTGTCGGCTACGTTCCAGTCCTTGTCGCTGCCATAGCCCCAGTTGACAGACCAGTCGTGATTAGCACGGTACTTCAGCTGACCGTCGCTCTCCTGGGTGAACACACCATACCAGTTGTGCGGTGTGACCTGTGTCAGGTCGAAGTCACCACCCCAGCCGTTGAACTCACCGATGAGCGAGATGCTCTCATACTCCTTTGGAGCCTGATTCTCGAGCTTTGTCCAGGTATAGGTCTGCGTGTTCATGTCGATGGTGAAGGTATAGAACTCTGCCGAGGGTGCTGAGATAGCCTGTGCACCACTGTTCTGAAGAGCTCCGCTGGGAGAATTGTCGCCGTCGACAGCGCATCCCCAGGCTACATCCCAGTTACCGAAGCCGTCGGCATCCCAGATCTTCAGATCCCATGCTCCTGTCCACTTGGTCGTGTAAGAGAGGACGTTCTTCTTCTCCTCTGGTGTAAACAGACAGGTCTTGTTCTTGTCGCTCCAACCCTGAACGCCACCGACAACATAATATTGAGCAGCAACGATAATAGGTTTGATCGTGTAGGTCTGGTTCATCATGTTGATGGTAATCTTATAGAAGTCAGCAGGATGGTCGCCTTCTTTGAGACACCATGCATTGGCACCACTACCTGGCTGGTCGTTACCGTTCTTGTCGACGATAAACATACCCTCAAGGTCTGAAGTACCGTTGTTGTACACACCGACAACAGAGGGGCTGTCCCAAATGCTGCCCAGCGAGAATGCAGACTCAGGCATGATCTTGAACCAGTGGTCACCACCCTGTGCGGGAACGACAACGCTGAAGACAGGATCCTCATAGACATCGCCACCGCCATTGACCATCTTATAGGTCTGGCCACCCCAGCCGTTTGCTGCACCTACATAGTAGTAGGCATTCTCAATCAGAGGTACTGCAGAAGCTTCCCAGGTCTGATCGAGCATATTGAAGACTACACGGTAGTATGAGGAGCCGTCAGCAGGAATCACGAAGTTGTCACCGACATTGTGGTAGTTGAACTTGCCGGGCTCCTTGGCTGCTGCAATACATTCGCTCCAATCGCCGCCAACGCCAGACTTCGGAGTCAGTTTGAACTGTAAGTCGCTGCCGTCTTTCGTGGCAGGAATGACGACGACGTAAACAGGATTATCGTACGGATCCTTGCCACCATTGCTCACTTCGAAGCTGGTGTCGTCATTCTTCCAGTCGTTAATGTTACCTGTTACGTAATAGATGTCCTCAATGACCGGAGCTATCGGAGTGACGATGAAGGTGATCTCGCCAGCATCAATAAAGGCACTCTGACCGTCATTGAAAGCATCCACATAGACGTGTGCATTAAAGGTACGTGGTGTTGGACGAACGCCATAGTAACTGACAACAGCTGTCTGCAGGTCTGCCTTTGAGAAGGTTCCATCTGCAGAGACTGCTTCTAAAACAGTCTTCTCAGCACCGTCAAGGTCTGCTGGCTGTATCTCCATACGTAGACTGTTGAGGATGTAGCCCTCGGGCAGTGCGCCACCATTGAGGCTGATCAGCTGTACGGTCTCGCCTTCGATGGCATTGAGGTCTACACCTGTTGCATTGGAAGGAGAAGCCGTGTAGCCGGGAATGGTGATGGCATCCTCCTGAGGATATGTCTTCTGAGAAGCCCAGTCTTTGAAGTCCTCGCTACAGGCTGCCATGAGCAGACCTGTAATTGCGAGTGACACATATGATAATATCTTCTTCATAACGATTCTTTTTTAGTTGTTATTACTCAATGTAGCCGGTTTCATTGCCAAAGTTCAAGTGAATCTTCTGTCCAGCATAGCCTTCGACACGATCCTGATCACCGGCAGGACCACGATAAATGATCTTCTTGTCGAATACCATGAACTCAGACTTCCACCAGTCGAAGCCGGGAACCTTCACGTAGCAGCGTACACCACCATCGCCACTGGAGTTGTTGACGAAGGCAGGAGAAACGAACTCACCATCAGATGTGGTGGGAACCTCAAATTTCATGCCATCTTCCAGTTCGCTCCAGTCTGCATTGGCTGTGATGGTACCCATCAGCCATACATTTGGCTCGTTGAACTGTGCGTCATAGACGATGTCGCGACCAGATACGGAAGCAGTAATGATCATCAGATACCAGCCAGGTTTAGAAGAACCGATATTACCACCGGCATCTACGATTTCGCCAGCCAGGTCTCCACTGATGGACTTGAGCTGGTTATAGCCAACCTCACCACCGTCCCATGCCTTGGCAGCATTGAACTTGATACCAGAATCGTCAATCCATACCATGTGCCAGAAGACGTTCAGACCGTCGTAACACTGAACCATCGAGAGGCTGGTATTCCAATCCCAACCATTGAAGTTGCCTGTGATGTACAGGTTGTCGGGAGTTGTTACAGGAGGCAGAGAGTAGACCAGACGGACGTGATCCAACGAGACGATGTTGGAAGTGATGGTCGTCCCTTCAATGGCATTGCCTGCATAATGCATGGCATTGGCACGTGCCTGGAAATAAAGGGGGATGTCAAGGGGGAAGTCACTTTCTGTCTTTCCAGCAGCGACAGCCATGTCGGTGAGCGTTGCAGCAAGCGTAGCAGCATCGACTTCAAACTTGGCATACGGGGTCGTGGCCACGTCGATGGCATTGCTCATGTCGGGATTCATGGAAGCTGCCAGCGTGTAGTTGGTGTATGCAGGGAAGCCGTAATCGGGCAGGCTGCTAAGCGTGAGGTTGACAGTCGAAGAGTTTGCCAGGTCGAAGATGGCGTTCTGCAAGCTGGGCTTGTTGAGCACCAACGAACCCTCTGCGGGCTGCTTCAGTGTCGGATTAGAGTCGCGGTCATCCTCACAGGCCGTTAGGATGCATACGCTGCAGAGCAGCAGTAATGCGGACTTTATCATCTTTTTCATGTCTATAATCATTTATGTATTTACTTATTTGTAACCCTGATTTTGTTTCAGGTTGCTGTTGGTTGCAATCTCGTTAGAGGGGATGGCGTAGATGTTCAGGTCGGAACTGAATGATGTGCCGTTATAGGCTCCACCCTTCCACTGCCACTTGTAGTTGTTGTTACCTCCGAAGAGTCCGAAACGGATGAGGTCAACGCGACGGCGACCCTCGTAGTAGAACTCACGAGCCCACTCATCGATGATGTTGTCAAGGGTGTAGCTGTCAGCTTTGCTCGCATGTGCACGACCGCGGAGTTGGTTGATGTAATCTGTACCCTCTGCTGTCGTGGTACCACCGTTCTGACGTGCTGTAGCCTCTGCATAGGTGAGATAAGCTTCTGCCAGACGGAACAGGAAGAAGTCGGTATCGGGGAACTGTGCATTCTTGGTGGCACCATTGTCACTGCGGAAGTTGGTCCACTTGGCAACAGCATAGCCGTTGGTAAACTCTGTGGCCTTCTCGACATTGAATGTGCGGCCTTCGCTGCAGAACAGGGCACGGTCATCGCCGGCAGCCGCTGCCATGGCATACGACTGTACATCCTCAGGGGCATTGGCCAGCGGGAAGAACTTCTTCACGAGTTCTGGACGGGCGCGGTTACCACCCCATGCCTGTGTGGTGTTGTTGGTAGCCACACCGTCGTCGGGATTAGCGTGCATGTTTCCGTCGAAGGTAGATGCGATGCAGAAGAGTGTACCACCCCAACTGGTTGTCGTAGAACCATCCTGGAGAATCGGGAACACTGCCTCGTAAGCAGCACTGCTCTCACCATTGTCGGCCATGAACAGCATCTGGTAGGCGCTCCACTGATTGGCACCAGTGGTGTTCAGACGATAACCGGCGTCGATGACCTTCTTGGCATATTCGGCGGCTTTGGCCCACTGGGCTGTGCCAGTATAGACCTCTGCATTCAGATAGAGACGGGCCAGCAGCATCCAGGCAGCACCTTTCGTGGCACGGCCATAGCCGTCGTCAGTAGACTTCATGGCTTTGGCATCCATCAACTGGGGCTCAAGCTCAAGAAGTTCTTTCTCAATCCAGTTAAAAGCATCCACACGAGAGATTTGCTCAGGTTTGCTAAGAGCTGTAGTAAATGGAATGTTACCGAATGCATCCATGAGCATGTAATACTGTAGGGCGCGAACGAAACGGACTTCTGCCATCTTCTGGGCATCACCACCTTCGCCAACTTCATTGATATAGCTGTTGCAGTAGTTGATACCTGTGGTGAGACGATAGTAGTACATGTGCATCATCGGGTGAGCTGCGTCATACTGGTTGAAGTTAAAGCCGGAAATACCGGGGTCGCCCCAACAGCAGATGGACTCGTCGGTGGGCAGTTCATTAGAATTCCACAACTGACGGATAAAACCAGCAGTACCACCATCGTAACCATCAATATCAGAGTCACCGTTGGCACCACCGTTGCCGGGCAGTGCAAGGTTGGCATAGCACTTCAGGTACAGACCATCCAAGCTAACCTCTGTAGAGAGGTTGGGGTCTATCGGATCCACATCCAGATCACCCGTACACGAGGTCATGCCGAGTGTCAATGCAAATGCGGCTGCAGGAATGATATTCTTAATGATATATTTCATAACTTGATTCTCCTATTTATATTATAAATTCAGGTTGAGACCTACAATGAATGAGATAGGACGCGGATACATGTTCTGGTCAACACCGTTGCCAATCTCAGGATCGATGCCCTTGTACTTCGTAATAGTGAAGACGTTGTTGCATGTAGCGAACACGCGGCCAGAGAGTCCGTGGAAGCTGTTTGCCTTGAACAGGTCACTAAAGGAATAACCCAACGTGATGTTGTCGCACTTCAGGAATGAAGCATTTGTCACATAGTAGTCTGACTGGTTGGCAGCCAATTCCCAGGTCTGCCAGTTGCGGTCCATGGCATCCTTCAAGTGGTTGGCCATATAGGCGTTCTGTACCCAAGCACCTGTTTCGCCGACATTGCTTGAACCGCGCAGCACATCATTGAACACGTAGTTACCCAGACTGGCACGGAGCGAGAAGCCTAAGTCAAAATTCTTGTACTCCACGCGTGAAGAGAGACCCATTGTCACAGGAGGTGTCGGATTCTTGTAGAGGTAACGGTCATCGGGTGTGATTACACCGTCGCCATTACGATCGACGACACAGTTCTCGATAGGCATGCCATTGGCATCATACACCTGCTGGTAGACATAGAACGAGTTGGCGGCATAGCCCACCTGATGAGCCTGGACGTAGTTTCCGGTACCACCACCGGCACCAGGACCGGTCTCTACGGGCATACCGTTGTCGGAAACGCCTTCAAGGTCAGTGATTTCATTCTTGTTCCATGTGAAGTTGTAGTCCAACTGCCAGAACCACTCCTTGGTCTGAACGGCTTTCCAGCTGAGTGAGAACTCAAGACCGGTGTTCTTCAGTGAACCGATATTCTGCCACATCATGTTCTTATATCCAGACATGGCGGGAGCTTTAGCGTAGTTCAGCAGGTCTGTAGTCTTACGGTAGTAGTAGTCGATGCTACCCGTCAGACGTTGGTTGGCGAAACCGAAGTCAATACCTGCATTATAGGTGGTAGTGGTTTCCCACTTCAGATCATCCGTATAGTTGTCAGGACGATAGAGGATACCATCGCCGTAGATAGGATAGAGACCATTGGTACCGATGCTCTTGGAGTAGGTGTGGATCCATCCGTAATCGGATACACCATCCTGCTGACCGGTCTTACCCCAGCCGAGACGGAGTTTCAGATCGCTCAGTGCCTCTACATCCTTGAGGAAGTTTTCATTCTTGACCTTCCATGCTAAAGCAACGGATGGGAACACTGCCCAATGCTTCTTAAAACGTGAAGAACCGTCGTCACGGACGGTGGCGGTCAGCATATAGCGATCCATCAGCGTGTAGTTCATACGACCGAAGAAAGAAACCAGATAGTGCTCGGTCTTGAAGACTTTGTTATCATCGGCAGATTCATAGTCAGCCTTTGTCCCACGCAGCGCAGGATCGTTGTTGGTCTCTGGATAGTAACGGGCCTTGTCGGTAATCTCGCTGCTCCAGAAACGTTGCCACTCATAACCGCCCATGATGTCGAAATGGTGGTTCTTGTTAAAGTCCTTGTAATACTGGGCATAGGCACTCAGCGTCGTGTTGCGCTTGGTCTTCTGCCAGTAACCGTTTTTACCGTAGTACATACTACCTTTTGAGGCAGGAGAACTTGGAAGCTGAGTGGTGTGCTGACGACCCTTGGAGATATCGATACCCAAGGTAGCGTGCAGACGCAGATCCTCGAAGCCATGAACCTTATAATCGAAGTCTGCACTACCGATGAATGAACGGCTATGGGCCACCTCGCTCTGCTCGGTGAGCAGTGACAGCGGGTTGCTGGTAGCATCGTCAAACTTGGTGAGTGGCCATGCGCTGTCGTTGAGAGAAGCGCCAGAGCCCAACCACTGATAGTATCCGCCGAAGTTCTTCAGGACCTGGGCTTCATTGCTGCCCACCATCTCCTTGCTGCGCTGTGAGGTAAAGGAGTATGGATCCTGTGTCGGGTCCATGCTGATGGCTGCACCTACAGCACCGGTATTGGCATATTCTGCACGAGAATACATACCTTTGGCGTTGAGGTTCAGTACCAGGTGGTCGTCTAACAGTGAAGGATTGAGGTTCAGAGAAGCGGTGTAACGCTGGAAGTCAGATGACTTCAACGTACCTTCCTGATTGGTGTAACCCAGGGAAACGCGATAGGGCAGAGCCTTCATGGCACCAGAAACCGTCACGTTGTGGTCGTGGGAAACAGCAGTCCTGTAGATTTCTTTCTGCCAGTCGGTATTGGCTGTACCCAAAGCACGATAGGCATCGTGGTCTGTGCCATACAGATTGGTGATATAAGAACGGAACTGGTCGCCGTCCATCACTTCCAAAGTCTTGTTGTTCTTGCTGACGGTCAGACTTCCTGCATAAGAAATCTGAGGTGCTATGCCAACACGGCCTTTCTTCGTGGTGATGATAATAACACCGTTAGAACCACGGCTACCATAGATTGCGGTAGCGGAGGCATCTTTCAGCACGTTAAATGACTCGATATCCTGTGGGTTGATGGTCGACAAGATATTCGGAGCACCAGCAACACCGCTGTTGTCAATGGGGATACCGTCAATCACAATCAGAGGGTCGTTAGAGGCAGAAAGTGATGAACCACCACGGATACGGATCTTTGAACCTGCACCGGGCTCACCACCGTTGCTGGTGATGTTTAGACCTGCAACCTTACCTGCCAGCATGTCTTGAGCGTTCACCACGAGACCTTTGTTCTTTGAATCAGGCCTGAGCGCTGTGACAGAACCTGTCAGGTCGCTTTTCTTGGCAACACCATAACCGATGACGACAACGTCCTGCAGAACAGTCTGGTCATCTTGTAGAGTAACTGTAAGATTTGGTGCAGCACTCACTGTAGCGGTCTGAAAACCGATGTAGGAAATGGTAATCTCTGCACCTTGATTAGCTTTCAGGACGAAGTTACCGTCGAAGTCGGTGACGGTGGCCACCTGTGTGCCCGTCACGCGTACTGTAGCACCGATAATGGGTTCGCCTGTAGCATCTTTCACATGGCCTTTGACCTCAATCTGAGCAAAGGCACCTACCGATAGGAACAAGCCTAACAAAAGGCCGAACATCCTAAGCGGGATTTGAAATTTTACCTGCTTCATCATTACATTTAATTAGAGTTAATTGTTATACTAAATTTTAATTCATACATGTTGGCTGCATAGTCATTCACTTATACCACAGCGTTTGACGGTGCAAAGTTAGAAATCTTTTGCCTACATTATACTTTTTTTTGTTTAAATCCGTTATTAAGGTAATGCAAACGTTTGCATTGATATATATCAACTTAATAGGCGAATCGTGAATAGTGACAAGTGAAAAGTTGTATCTTTGCAACGTGAAAGCTAAAAACTGATGGAAAAAAGCGCACCATTGACAATGAAGGATATCGCACGGGAGTTGGGAATTTCCGTGGCTACCGTGTCGCGTGCCTTGAAAGATTCACCGCGAATCAGCGAGGAGAGGCGCAAGGCCATTCAGGCCTATGCGCGCGAACATAATTTTTATCCTAATGCAGTGGGTGAGGCGTTGCGCCATAGCAAGGTGATGCCCCTTCGTGTGATAGGTGTGATCGTGCCGGAATTCACGCATTACTATTTCTCAAGCATCCTGACGGGAATCGAGGAAGCTGCTTCCGCGCGCGGGTATAGTATTATGGTGGCGCTGAGCAACGAGAAATACGAACGCGAAGTGCGTATCTGTGATAATTTCCATCGTAGCAAGGTCTGTGGTGTGATCGTCTCACAGGCCAAGGACACGCGCAATTACGACCATTACCAGAAACTGATTGATGCTGGCATTCCCCTGGTCTTCTACGACCGTATCTGTACCGGTGTCAATGCCAGTCGTGTAGTTGTCGATGACTATATGGGCGCCTACAATGCCGTGACCCATATGATAGAGACGGGTTGTCAGCGCATCGCCTTCTATGGCAGTCCGATGCAGCTGGAGATCTCGAAGAACCGTTACAACGGCTATAAGGATGCCTTGCTGAAACACGGGTTGGCCGTCGATGAACGTATTGTCAGGGTATGTGATAACCGTACTGATGCAGAGAGCATTACGCCTGAGATCCTGTCGCTTGACCATCGTCCCGATGGCTTCTTCGCCGTTAACGATGACACGGCCATCGGTATCCTCTATACGGCCAAGCGTTTAGGATTCAAGGTGCCGGCGGATATCTCTGTCTGTGGCTTCACCAACGGTCAGCGTGCCATTGCCTGCGACCCGATGCTGACCACCGTCGAGCAACGGGGCAAACG